>CAZQAF010000056.1:0-23009 GCA_964591175.1 uncultured Desulfobacteraceae bacterium
ACAGAATATTAAAATGGTTTAGACTGGTGACCGGTTACAGGTGTAATCAGGCCGAGCTCGGATCTGTCATATCTCAGGTTTTTCTTTGGGCCTTTGTTGCTTATTATGATCTTATGGGGATGTTCCGGGAGCCCAACTGAACGTCAAAATAGCGAATCATCAATTTTCATGCAAGATTCAAGTGTTAATCCTCAGAGACAGAAACCCATTGTCTCGTTTTTTTTAATTTGCTTCTATGCCGTTTTGCCGCCAGTATGCGTTCTTTTGAAGCTCTGGTCGGTTTTGGCTTGATATGCGCTTTAGGCAGTTCAGATGCTTTTTGTATTAATTTAATCAGACGATCCATGGCATCCTGTCGGTTGCGTTCCTGTTTTCGAAACCGCCTGGCCTGGATAATGAGAACCCCGTCTTTCGTCATTTTATCGCTTGCAAGACGAATCAAACGGTTGCGAACCGTGTCGGAAAGCGACGGGGAGTTTTTGACATCAAAGCGAAGCTGAACCGCGGTAGCCACTTTATTGACATTCTGCCCGCCGGGCCCTGAAGATCTGATAAAGCTCAGTTTGATCTCATTTTCATAAATGGCAATTGCGGGAGTGATAATGATCATACCGGCAGGTTACATCAAATCCGTTTCATCTTCAAGAAACAAGAATATAAAGCGTTAAAGTCGAAGCAAAAGTCAATATCTGTCTGTGTTAACACATAACGCCGAATACCATGTTGTTCTTTGTGATTTTTTCGAAGGTCACCTGGACCAGGGTATTGAAAAGATTGTCTTCGCCGGCGACATGCACCGGAATATAATTGGACGTGATGCCTTTTAATAACCCCGTGGTGTTGTCTCTTTTGCCTTCAATAAGAACCCGGAGCGTTTTCCCTGCAAATTTGTTATAAAAGGATTTCTTCTTTTCATCTCCGAGCCGGCGCATCCTTTCACACCGCGCCTTAATGATTTTTGCTGGCACTTTTTTCGGATATTTTTCGGCAGGCGTCCCAGGGCGGGGAGAAAAGGGAAAAACATGAAGATATGTGACCGGCAGTTTTTCGATCAGGGAATAGGTGTTTTCAAAGGCCTTTTTGGTTTCATCCGGAAATCCGGCGAGCAGATCGACGCCGATGGCGGCGTCGGGAATTCGTTCCTTTATCTTAAAGATCAAATCTTCGAAAAAATCGCATGAATAATCCCGGCGCATCTTTTCCAAAATACCATCGTCTCCGCTTTGCAGGGGGATGTGAAAGTGGTTGCAGAAAATATTTGATGCCGCCACCAGCTCGACAATGTCCCGGGTCAGCTCGCGGGGTTCAATGGAACTGAGCCTCACACGATCCATGGCATTGGCGTCACGAATGCGGACCAGCAGATCTTTTAAACGAATCTGAGGTGACAGGTCGAGTCCATAGGCGCCGAGATGCACACCGGACAACACCACTTCATGGAAGCCTGCCTGTTTCAAGCTTCGGATGTTTTCCAATACGTTTTCAAGAGGCATGCTGCGGCTTTTCCCGCGGGCATAAGGAACAATACAATAGGTGCAGAAGGCGTTGCAACCGTCCTGGATTTTTAAAACGGGCCGGGTCCGGCTTCCGGATACCGGGACTGGAATATGTTTGAAATGTTTTTCGGACAGAATGTTCCGTCGCATAACGGCAGGGAAAAGAGTGTCGTTTTTATCGGACAAGATGATATCGGGGATATGATGTTTATCCCCATGACCGATAATGCGGTGCACCCCGTCAATCTTGCTCAATTCACCGGGTTCGGTCTGGGCATAGCAGCCGGTGACGACAATCTGCGCTTTGGGGTTGGTTCGAATGAGCTGCCGAACGGCCTGCCTGGACTGCATGGCGGCTTTTCCGGTGACGCTGCAAGTATTGACAATGCAAACGTCCGCCGGTTCTTCGGCGCCTGCCGGCACGCATCCCAAATCCATCAGCCGCCGGGCAATGGCATCCGACTCATATTGATTGACCTTGCAGCCCAAGGTCGTGATGGTAAACTTGGTCATTGGTTATTTGTTTTTTTATTTATAGGACACAGATAACGCGGATTTAACGGATCTGCGCAGATATTCAGTTTGGTTCGCTCTGCTCACAATCGGGGCTACGCCCCCTAATTTCTTTACGATCCGCGAAAATCCGCACAATCTGTGTCATCTGTGTTCCATACGTTTTAAACTTTGATCTTCTAACTTTTTTAAGCTTCGTTACTGATCCAACCCCCTCCCAGCACCTCATCGTCTTTGTAAAACACCGCAGACTGGCCGGGGGTGACGGCTTCCTGGGGTTTTTCAAAGCGAACCATGGCTGTTTTTTCGTCAACCGGTGTCAGCCGGGATGCGGCGGCCGCGTGGCGGTATCTTACCCGAGTGTGAACGTGGGCCGGCCGGTTCGGCGCCGGTTGGATCCAGTTAATATCTTCAACCTTGCATTGAGAAACGAACAAATCTTTTTTAAAGCCCACGGTTAAAACGTTCTGTTTTGGATCCATACTGATGACATAATATGGCTCGGAGGCCGGACAATTAATTCCCCGGCGCTGGCCGATGGTAAACAGGTGCAGCCCCTTATGCTCTCCCAGAATCCTGCCGCGGACATCTTGTATCAAACCGGGTTTGGGTTCAAACCTCTCATGCCGGGCCAGAAAGTCCCCATAGTTTTTACCCTGGATAAAGCACACATCCTGGCTTTCGCCGCTTCTAACCGGCCTGAATCCCCTTTGTTTTGCCAGATGGATCACGTCTGTTTTTTTCATGGTTCCAAGGGGGAATCGGGCGCCGTCCAGGTGACGTTGGGTCAGGCGGGCCAGAAAGTAGGACTGGTCTTTATTGGCATCGACGCCTTTATACAGATGGAAATTGCCGCGATTGTCTTCTGCTATTCTGGCATAATGCCCCGTTGCCAGCATCGATGCACCCAATTTGCGGGCAACGTCAAAGACCGCTCCGAATTTAATAAGCGGGTTGCATACCATACAAGGGTTAGGGGTTTGGCCGGCCTGATAGGTTTCAATGAAATAATCGACGACATTTTTTTTAAATTCGATGCGGCAGTCGATCAGTTCAATGTCAATTTTAAGTTGATCTGCGATGGAAAAAATTTTATAGGATCGTAATGGATGATCATTTGGACCGTTTTCGGAAATCGTTTCTTCATACCCGGTAATAAAATGAACCCCGATGACGCGATGCCCCTTTTCTTTTAAAAAGTGGGCGGCCATGAGAGAATCGATGCCGCCGCTTACGGCAATGGCGATTAACGGCTTCATTAAATGTGGTTTTTATTCGAGGGACGAACTTCCATGGCCCGGGTGGGACAGGCGGCAACGCACAGTTCGCAGACGCTGCATTTTTTCTGATTAAAATCTACCGACATTTCAGGCCGTTTGATGGAAAGGGCGTGTGTCGGGCACACTGCTGTGCATGCGCCGCAATGGGTACATCTTTTGTTGATGCGCTTTATTTCCTGTGACGCATTCAGCACGTGGACGCCCCGTTGCTTGAGATATTTTACGCCTTCCTTGAAGTCCTTCCGGCTTCCGGCGAGTTCCAAAACCATAACGCCTTCTTTTCTGGGAAGTATGGACGCATTGAGGATGTTAAAGGTCAGGTCATAATCCTTTGAAAGATAACAAACAATGGGCTTTTCCACTTCCGTTTTGGGAAATCGCAATATCAGTATTTTTGAGTACACGGTGAACCTCCGAAAATTCTTTATTTTTAATTTAAAGCATTTTACTGTAATGGTCGATGTTTATTCTGTCAACTGCAATTTAAACCGATAAACCGTTCTTGACTGCGTATCCATGAATCCTTTTGCGTACCGAACAACGGGCTTTGCCATCAAGACATTGGCCGGTCTGTCAAAGGCAAACATCCATATTCACGAAAAAGAAAACATCCCCAAAGGTTCCGTTATTTTCGTTGTAAATCATTTTACCCGAATCGAAACACTCCTTTTGCCGTATCATATCCATAAACTGGTGGAAATTCCGGTATGGTCCCTTGCCGATTATCAATTATTTGTTGGCGCCCTGGGTGTGTTTCTTGACAAGGTCGGTGCGGTTTCCACCAAAAATCCCCATCGGGATCTTCTTATTATCAAGAGTTTGCTCACCGGCGAGGCCAACTGGATTATTTTTCCCGAAGGCCGGATGGTCAAAAATAAAAAAATCGTGGAAAAGGGACAATTCATGATTTCTTATGCCGGCGGCAAATATCCGCCGCACACCGGCGCTGCGACGCTGGGGCTCAGAACGGAGTTTTACCGGCAGCGACTACGAATCACCCTTGAAGAAGCTCCTGACAAAGCCCGGCAGTTGATGGATCGATTTCATATCGATGATGCCGGGCCGGTTATCGACAACAATACGTATATCGTACCGGTGAATGTGACGTATTATCCGCTCAGGGCTCACGAGAACATTCTCAGCAACCTGGCCGCCCGATGGATAAACCATGTCTCTGACCGCATGCTGGAAGAGATTATGACCGAAGGGAGCATGCTGCTGTCCGGCGTGGACATGGATATCCGATTCGGCAAACCCATTGAAATCAAGTCTTTCATGAAGCGTTCGGTCATCAAGCAGGATATCTCCGCAGCACATCCCATCGGCTTCGATGACCCGATTCCTTCAAAACAGATCATGCACAAAATTGCTTTAAAGATTATGAAAGAATACATGTCCGCCATTTACAGCATGACCACCGTGAATCACGACCACATTTTTGCATCCCTGCTAAAGCAGATTCCGTTTAAAGTAATCGACGCATATGATTTCAAAAGAAGGGCATTTTTTGTGGCTGCGGGAGATCTTGATGAAACCGGCATATTCCTGCACGAAGATCTTTATTCAGATCAGACCCATCTATTGATAGACGACCGTTTCAACAAGCTTGAAAACTTTGTCAAAATCGCTGAGGAAAAGGGTGTTGTCAAAATTCGAGACAACACGCTCATAAAAGATCCATCGAAATTTGTCTCTGCTCTTGATTTTCATCGTATTCGTATCGACAATCCCGTTGCCGTCATCGCCAATGAAGTGGAACCTTTAAAAAAGCTCCAACGCAGGATAAGGCGCTATGCCTGGACACCGGGGTTTTGGCTGAAGAGGAAGATCGCCGGAATATTGATGAAAAAAGATATGGATGAATTTGAACAGGCTTACAATGCGTTTTATATCGACGGTGAAACAAAAGACAAAGATATCGGAAAACCATTTCTAATTAAAGGCGGTTCCCGTAATACGGGTGTTGTTTTGGTACACGGGTATATGGCCGCCCCTTTTGAGGTCAAGTGTCTGGCGGAGTTTCTGGGCCGAAAGGGACTTTGGGTCTATGCCGTCCGTTTAAAAGGCCACGGGACTTCCCCGGAAGATCTGGCGCAAAGAACTTATACGGACTGGGTGACTGCGGTTGAAAGGGGATATGCCATCATGAGTCACCTGTGCCGTCAAGTCGTGGTGGGCGGGTTTTCTGCCGGAGGACTGCTGGCCCTGGAACTGGCGGCAAGGCTGAAGGATATCAAAGGCGTTTTTGCAATATGCCCGGCCATGAGTCTTCAGGACTTTTCCTCAAGATTTGTTCCTGCGGTGGATGTCTGGAACCGGTGGATGAAGAAGGTCCGATTCAACGGGGCCAAAAAGGAATTCGTCGAGAACCAGCCGGAAAATCCCCACATTAATTATTTTCGAAATCCGGTTTGTGCGGTATTGGAATTGGAACGGCTCATGGAAGCCGTGGCCGATAAATTGCCGGATATACAAATGCCCGCGCTGGTGATTCAATCGCTGGGAGATCCGGTGGTCAAACCCAGTGGATCGCAGCGGGCATTTAATCAAATCGGATCCGAGGATAAAACCTATACGCTGTTTAACTTTGACCGGCACGGTATACTTCTGGGCAAAGACTCGGAGAAAGTTCATAAAGCAATTTTGAATTTTATCAAAGCGTTAAATTGATAAAATAGGAAATAGAAAATAGAAAAAATGACGATTGAGGACTTTTAGTATCGCCTTGCCCAGTTTAAGTTGGGATGATGCCATTGCCGAACCTTGAACCGTGAACCCCGAACCACTTAACCTGGGGAATATTTTTATCATCATGCTCAATTTTTTAGTGACAGATGCCGATATGTGTGTTACACGCTTCAAACTAACTGAGCGTTTCAAATATTAAAAGGAAATCCATGACACTCGCTTCCACTGCCAGTAAATTGTGTGCTTATCGAGCTATCAGCGCTGCCGCGGCGGCTGCCGCCGGGCAGCCTGTGGCCCTGATGGGAAGCGGATAACCGGATTCCTAAAAAAATCATTCAGGGCTGCGGGCATTCAAACCGCAGCCTTTTTAATTTTAGGGCTGCAATCCCCAAATGCGGCCCTTTTTTTATTGACATTGGACTATTGAATTGGCGGGAGAGATACAGAGATGTTGGAATGATAGTCCCGGTGAAACAGAAAAACATTTCACTGGACAATCAAGATTTTAACGATATATCAGTGTCCATTCATAAATGAGGATTTTTGTTCAAGGTTAAGGCATGAGAAAAAAATAACCGCAGGCATATAATTGATATTCTGAGGATTATTTTTTGAGCATAACGCAAAGATTGGGCAAAAAGACCATTTATGGATGGACACCGAGGAGGAGAAATTGCAATGCGAACTCGCATAATTCACAGCGGCGCGGAAGAGCTGACATATGAGATCCGGAATATTATACGGGTCGCCGACAAACTCAAGGAACTGGGCGTACCGGTCTATCTGGAAAATATCGGCGACCCTGTGGCCAAAGGCGAAAAAATACCGGTTTGGATGAAAGAAATTGTTGCCGAACTGGCGAGAGAGGACGCGTGTTATGGTTATTGTCCCACCCAGGGACTGTTTGAAACGCGGAAATTTCTGGTTTCCCTGAATAACAACAACGGTAACTGCCGCATCACGCCGGATGATATTATTTTTTTTAACGGTCTCGGAGATGCCATTACCAAGACCTACGGGTTTTTAAATCGAACTGCCCGGGTGATAACGCCGTCACCGACCTATACGACCCATTCTTCCTCCGAAGCAGCCCATGCCGGACTTCCGCCTGTTTGTTATCCCCTGGATCCCCACAATCACTGGTTCCCGGATATCGATGAACTTCGCCGCCGTGTCAAATATAATCCTGCGGTGGCCGGCATCCTGTTGATCAATCCCGACAATCCGACAGGCGCCGTATTTCCGGTCAAACTGATCAAAGAGATTGTGGAGATCGCGAAGGAATTCGACCTTTTCATCATTGCCGATGAGATCTACCAGAACCTGGTGTTTAACGGCAACAAAACCGTATCGCTGGGTTCGGTCATCGGCGATGTTCCCGGCATATCGATGAAAGGGATTTCAAAGGAACTCCCGTGGCCCGGTTCCCGCTGCGGGTGGATCGAAGTCTACAATGTTCAGCGGGACCCGGAGTTTAAATCCTACATCCAAAGCATCCTCAATGCCAAAATGGTGGAGGTTTGTTCCACCACATTGCCCCAAAAAGCACTGCCCCATATTCTAAACCATCCACGATACCAGGAATACCTTGAGCAGCGTCGTCAGCGGTATCAGCGATTTTCACAAATTGCCTATGACCGGCTCCACAGCATCCCGGGAGTTTTGGTTAACCCCACCAATGGCGCCTTTTATATGAGCGTTGCTTTTGAAGAGGGGGTTCTGAACCATGATCAGATGCTTGCGATTCCCAACGGAGCGGTGAAGAAACTGGTGGATGACATTACCGGCGATCCGAATATTCAGAAGGATAAACGGTTTGTATATTATCTGCTGGCAGCAACGGGCATCTGCGTGGTTCCCCTGACATCTTTTAATACCCGCATGGAGGGATTTCGGCTGACGCTGTTAGAACCGGATGAAATAAGATTTTGCAAAATGGTTGACAAACTCAAAGAAGGCATTGAAGCATATATCGCGTGAATTCGAAAAAGGTGTGGTAAATTGCGAATTGGGTCCCGCCCCGCTTAAGGCGGGACGGGAGTTTGCTAAAATCGTTACACGATTTTAGTTGGTCACTGATAGGGTTGTAGATGTGCTACCAGTTGCTCCTTTATTATCGGTAACAATAAGGGTCACTGAATAATTTTGGAACTTGCTGTATCTATGGTTGGGATTTTGTCTGGTGCTGGTCGCTCCGTCGCCGAAATCCCATAGCCATGACACAATGGTTCCGTCGCTGTCTGCACTGCGATCAGAGAATGCAGCAATTTTTTTACTTACGGCGTAGCTGAAATCAGCAGCAGGCGGATTATTCGAAGTTTGGTCCGGCATGACGAAAACTGAACTGTCAGCCGTGCCTTGAAGTCCTCCTTGGTCTTTTACCGTCAACTTGAATTTGAGATTCTTCCCGAGCAAGCCGCCATTCGGGGCCGTAAATTTGGTTACGGCCGATGCGGCGTCAGCCAAAGAGACAGGGTCTCCTTCGACCTGGGTCCACTGATATGAGGAAATCCCGTCATCAGAATCCGTTGAGGCCGATCCATCCAATGTCACTAAATTTCCCTCTGTGACGTCCATCGCGCCCGGATTGACAACGGCAGTCGGCGGCTGATTTTGCCAGGTGATATTGACAATGCACGCGTCGGTATTTTGCAGCCCGCCGGCGTCGGTGACGATCAGGTTAAAGCTAAGGGAAGCGCCGTTTGTTCCAACCGTCGGTGCCGTAAACGTGAGCTTTGATGATGTCGGATTCGAAAGGGTGACGGTTGGGCCTCCTGTCTGTGCCCACAGAAAAGCGGTAATCCCGCCATCAATATCTAAAGAAAGAGATCCGTCCAGGGTTACAACACTCCCTTCATCCACCGTCTGGTCGGTTCCGGCGTTCGCCTGGGGCGGTTCATTCTGCCATGTCACGTTCACAACACACACATTCTTGGCTTGATTTCCCCCTTGATCCACAACCGTTAACTCAAAAGTCAAAGCAGCGCCATCCGGCCCTACATCAGGTGCCGTAAAGGTCGGTTGTTTTGCGGCAGGATCAGATAGCGTTACAGCAATGCCGACGGTTTGAGTCCAGAAATAAGATGCAATCCCGTCATCCGGGTCATTCGAATTCGAACCGTTCAGTGTGACCGTCTGGCCTTCACTGACAGTCTGATCCGGTCCGGCATCCGCGGTCGGCGGCTGGTTAGGTATAACCGAAGGATCCATACACACTTCTATGGAATTTTGGCTCTCAACTTTATTTAACGGTCAATTGATTACATTCCAAAGGGTTAGGTTTTGTATTCAAATTGCATGGACATTACAAGCCAAAATTTATCGTCAAAATCTGTCAATGGCCATGACACTTTTTGACGAGTTAAACAGCGTCTTTGCGCATTTTTTAGTAAGACGATTCTCCAAACGGACATAAATTCGTCTCCGTCCCCCCAACATAAGGTTGGCGATACAAAAATAAAAATAATCTCAAACTGCTTGTCCGGTATAGAAGGTCCGGGCTACTTTTAGCTTCCTTAATTATTCGATTTTTTAACATATTTAGGCTAAAGATTTTAGCGGCAAATGACGATAAAGATTGTGTTAACCGTTGAACATTAAGGACAGGCCTTTGCGAAAGGATAATGCCGTGCGTGATGACAGACCCTCGTATGAAGATTTGGAACGATCGATCAAAAAGATTGAAGAAAAAATTGCCGTCTTCTTCGGACCGGAGATTGACGAGTGCGAGAGCGAACAGCGGTTTCGTCTGATCTCCGAGACATTGCCGGTGGGAATTTTCGAAACAGATGAAAGCGGCGAATGTCTGTATACCAACACCAGCTGGCAGGAAATCTTCGGCGTGTCTTTGATCGAAAGTCTTACGGTTCAATGGATGGAATTTCTGCATCCCGATGACAAAGAAGCTGTATCCGAACAATGGTCGCAGACATTGGACAACTTGAATGCATTTTCAAGAGATTGCAGGATCATTAATTCAAAAGGCGAAAAACGGTGGGTTCATCTTCGTTCTTCCCCGGTTTTTTCCGATACCGGTACGCGGTATATCGGAACGGTCACGGACATTACCGACCGCAAGCGCACCGAAGTTGAACTTAAAAGGGCCAGGGATGCCGCAGAAGCGGCCAGTATCGCCAAAAGCGAGTTTTTGGCGAACATGAGCCATGAGATTCGAACGCCCATGAACGGCGTCATCGGCATGACCAATCTGCTGCTGGATACCCATCTCGGAAAGGAACAGCGCGAGTTCACCGAGACCATTCAAAAGAGCGCCGAATCCCTGATGACCGTCATCAACGATATTCTCGATTTCTCCAAAATAGAGGCCGGCAAGCTGGAGTTGGAGATCATCGACTTTGATCTGAGAGTTACACTTGAAGAAGTGGGCGAACTTATGGGGCTTAAAGCATATGAGAAAGGGCTTGAATTTGCCACCATCATTCACCACGAGGTGCCTTCCTTGTTGCACGGGGATCCCGGAAGACTGCGGCAGATCCTGATCAATCTGGTCGGAAACGCCGTCAAGTTTACCAACGCAGGAGAAGTGACGCTGAAAGCCGTTCTTGAAGAAGAGGATGCGCACCGGGCCTTGATACGATTCAGTGTCAGCGATACCGGCATCGGTATATCGGAAGAGAAAATGGACCGGTTATTTAAATCGTTTTCACAAATTGATGGTTCCACTTCCCGTAAGTACGGCGGTACGGGTCTGGGATTGGCCATATCCAAGCAACTCACGGAATTGATGGGAGGATCCACTGGTGTTGACAGCAAAGAAGGCGAGGGGAGCACGTTCTGGTTTACGGTGGCACTCGAAAAGCAGCCCGATATAAATGAGATCTTAACAATCCCAGAGGATATTCAGAAAAAACGAATCCTTATCGTTGATGACAATTCCGTCAATCGACAGGTTTTCAGGGAACAGCTCAAATCCTGGGGCTGCCGATATGGTGAAGCCTTCACCGGGACACAAGCCATGGATGAGCTGCGACGGGCCCGGGAAATGAAAGACCCCTTTGAGATTGCAATTATCGACATGCAGATGCCGGAAATAGATGGCGAAGAATTGGGGCGCTTAATCAAAAAGGATCCAAACCTTGCGACAACGGTTCTCATCATGGTCAGTTCCTTGGGAACACGGGGGGATGCCGCCCGTTTGAAAAACATTGGTTTCGCCGCTTATTTAACAAAGCCGATCAAACGGTCACAGTTGTATGACTGTCTCGCAGCAACAGCCGGAAGGTTTAAAGAAAAAGAAAGACCCCAAGATACCGCCATCATCACACGTTACTCCCTGGTCGATAATAAAAAACGCCGGGTGCGACTATTACTGGCCGAAGACGATCCCACCAACCAGAAAGTGGCGCTAAATATCCTGAAAAAATTCGGTTATTGGGCCGATGCCGTGAGCAACGGTCAAGAGGTATTGGACGCCCTTAAGAAGGCTCCCTATGATATCGTATTGATGGATATACAGATGCCGGTAATGGACGGATATGCGGCCACGGCTCAAATTCGGCAGTTGGAAGTCGAATCTCTGCGCGCTAAATCCGATGAGAAAGATTCCGGTGGTGCGTCTGTTCCCTGTTTTTTGTATCTGGAGCAATCGAAAAGAATCCCTATTATCGCCATGACCGCTCATGCCATGAAAGGCGATCGTGAGAAATGCATCGCGTCGGGAATGGATGATTATACGCCAAAACCTATTAACCCCCAAGAAGTTTTGGAAAAGATCGAAAAGTGGACCGGTGCTGAACGCAGTGCCCCCGCTGCTGAGACCGCGTCCGAGGTCTCAGGAAAAGATCAACTGCCGGATTCAAAGGAAGAAACACAGCCATTGGATTTTGAAAAAGCCCTTGAAAGGGCCATGGGCGACAAAGAATTCCTTAAGATGCTCCTCGAAGGGTTTATTCAGGAGCTTCCCGGTCAGATTGAATCCATAAAGGCGGCCATTGCCGGAGCGGATGCATCGGGGCTGACCGAAGAGGCGCATAAGATAAAGGGTGCGGCCGCCAACCTGAGTGCCTGCGAAATCTCCGAAGCGGCAAAATCATTGGAAGAAATCGGACGAAGCCGGAACATGGACGGGGCCGATCAAATGTTTTCCGTTTTGGTGAAGGAAAGTAAACGTCTGGCGGAGTATATGGAACGGGCGGAATGGTAATCGGTAGAGTGACTAAAGTTTGAAGTGATCTAAAGTGATCTAAAGTCTGAAAATGGATAATAAAGAGTTTTCAAAAGATCTTGAAAAGCGAACAAGGAAATTCGCCGTTACAATAATTCGTTTATCCACAAAGTTACCTTCCACACCTGAAGGAATGGTGGTTCGAAACCAAATCACAAAAGCCGGTACATCTGTCGGTGCGAATTACCGGGAAGCTAATAGGGCAAGGAGCAGAGCTGATTTCAAAAATAAAATCAAAATTTGTGAAAGTGAATCAAGTGAGACGCAATACTGGCTGGAGGTCATATTAGAGGTAAAATGGTTATCTTGGGAAGAGATGAAACCTGAATATAATGAATGCAGCGAGCTACTTGCCATATTCACCACTATCGGAAAAAATAAATAAATTGTTCAAGCTTGAGGAATACGTTTTGAGTGCGACAGATTATAATAAAAATGATAGAATACTTTAACTTTAGGCACTTTAGATCACTTTAAACTTTAGTCACTTGTAATTTTATATATATGAATGCCATCGTTGTCAGCGATTTACATATCGGATCTCAATTTTTTCTCCACAACGGCTTTGAGCGCTTTCTTAGAAAAGTTCCCAAAGAATGCGAACTGATCCTAAACGGCGATGTTCTGGACGATCCCAATCAAAGATTGCGCCCCGATCATCAGCGAATTCTGAAACTCATCGAACACGTCTCGCGCCGCCAGCGGGTCGTCTGGGTACGGGGAAATCACGATAACGGTTGTGTGCCGAACGGGTTTAAACACATCCATTTTAAGACCCGTTATACCCTAGAGAACAGATTATTGATATCCCATGGTTACGACTTCGATGGTATCATGCCCAGAAGCCGGATGTTCATTCAGTCATTTAAATTCATTCATGACCTTATGATCAAATGGGGGGCCAAACCCGTACATGTGGCAAATTTTGCCAAAAATTTCGGATGGCTTTATAAAGTCCTTCGAGATAATGTCATGAAGAATGCGGTCAATTGTGCTTTGGAAAACGGATATGAAGCGGTTGTTTGCGGGCATACGCACTTTCCGGAGGATCGGGTGTTTAAGGGCATCAGATATATGAACACCGGGGCATGGACCGAATTGCCCGCCTTTTATCTCCGGATGTCCGAAAGTGAAATGACACTAAAAAAAGCCGACCATCTCTCCTCTGTTCGATAACCCTCATCTTGCGTCTCGAAAATTCTGCGGGCTGTTGAGATTAAAGATATTCTGATCGTTTTTGAGATACGTTGGTTCCATGAAATGATGACGTTTAAAAGGATTTTATATCACTCTTGTCCAAAAACGATCCTCTATGCTGATTAAGATCTCGCAGGTTTACCTGCGGGAGTTTTATAAAATCGTATCACGATTTTATAACTGAAATTTGACATCAGCTTCATCCGTTTATATTATAATGTTTTACTACGCAAAAACAGCAATCATGATGAGAAAACGAGACCAGGAGGCTGGACAAATGATTCGAGGCGGTGAAATTCGGGTGCGGCGTTTTTATATTGAGATGTTTTCTCATTTACAGATGGGAGCTTAACCATGCCGTTCGTGACTGTACCCGGTTTGAAGGGGAAAGTTTACATCCCCGAAAAACAACGGGAAAACCCTAAAAAACATCCATGCAAGGATTGTTATTCCTGCCAGCATTGTAGTGACGACAGGTGCAGGGTATGTCTTTGCCCGAAAAACGATGAATGCAAAAAACATAATGGTTTGGAAAGAGAATGATATGACACAAAAAGCCTTTCAGGATTACTATCCGGATGAATTCGCAACCTGTTACGGATGCGGAAGACTGAATCAACATGGCCTGCAGATCAAGAGTTATTGGGACGGGGAAGAAAGCATCTGCCATTTTAAACCCCGGCCGTATCATACCGGCGGATTTCCGGGTTATGTATACGGCGGCTTGATCGCATCCTTAATCGATTGCCACGGCGCAGGCACGGCCTCGGCAGCTAAATCCCGTCATGACGGAAGGGATATGGAAACGCATCCTCCCTATCGTTTTGTAACCGCCGCGTTGCACGTGGACTATGTGGCGCCCACCCCGATTGATGAAATATTGGAAATCCGGGGCAGCGTCAAAGAAATCAAGGGCCGAAAAATCATTGTTGCCGTTACACTCTCGGCGAACGGCAACGTATGTGCCAAAGGTGAAGTGATAGCCGTCCAGATGCCCGAATAAAATCGTTACACGATTTTATGAATCTCCCGCCCCACTGAAAGCGGGACGGGATCTAATATGAGAAAGGGTAAAATTCCTAGTTAATCCTCTTTCAGTTCCTTTAAATCCGCATAGTTGTCGAGGGCTTCCGGGTTTCTGAGGGCGTCTTTGTTCAGCACGGGCTGGTGGTGAATGGTTTTTTTAACCGCCAGCTCCACTTTCTTCATATTGTGTGTATAAGGAATGTCCGGCACGGCCAGAATCTTGGCCGGAACGTGCCTTGGGGATGCATTGGTGCGAATTGTTTTTTTAATGGTGTCCTTGAGGCGATCCGTCAATTCATGCCCTTGGGCCATCTTGACAAAAAGGATAATGCGGACATCGTTATGCCAATTCTGACCGACGACAATGCTGTCTTCAATTTCCTCTATCCGGTCCACCTGCCGATAAATTTCGGCAGTTCCGATCCTTACGCCGCCGGCGTTTAGGGTTGCATCCGACCGCCCGAATATGATCACGCCGCCGCGTTCGTTGATTTCAATAAAATCGCCGTGTCTCCAGACATTGGGGTATACATCAAAATATGCATCCAGGTATTTTTTGTTATCCGGATCGTTCCAGAAGTAAATCGGCATCGATGGAAAAGGGGCGGAGCAAACCAGTTCGCCCTGGCGGTTAATGACCGGTTTCCCATTCTCGTCAAAAGCCTGCACCTTCATGGCCAATCCCCGGCACTGCAGTTCGCCTGCGTAGACAGGCCCAATGGGATTGCCCAGTGCAAAACAGCCGTTCAGGTCTGTTCCGCCGGAAATGGAAGCCAGTTGAAGATCTGATTTAACCTCATTATAGATGTACTTGAAACCTTCTTTGGAAAGGGGTGATCCCGTTGACAACAGCGATTTGAGCGATGAGAGGTCGTATGACTTGCCGGGTCTGGCACCGGCGTTCTGAAGGGCGGCAATGTATCCGGCGCTGGTGCCGAAAATGGTTATTTTTTCATCCCGGGCCATTCGCCACAGGGCGTCGGGGTCCGGGTGAAAGGGATTTCCGTCATAAAGAACCAGCGTTGCACCGACAGCCAGAGAGCTGACCAGCCAGTTCCACATCATCCAGCCGCATGTGGTAAAGTAAAAGATGGTATCCTCTCTTTTTAAATCTGTGTGAAGCATGAGTTCCTTGAGGTGATGGACGAGAATCCCTCCGGCACATTGAACCATGCACTTTGGAAGGCCTGTGGTGCCGGAAGAGTACATAATGTATAAAGGATGGTCAAAGGGCAGCTGCTCGAATTCAATGGGCAAACCGGATTCGGATGATTTGAATTCATTGTAAAGGACCGCTTTCGGTATGCTGCCGATGTCCGGATTTTTTAAGGTGTACGGCACGACCACAACCCTTTCGATGGACGGGAGTTCTTTCAGGATGTTTGATATGCGTTCAAGGCTGTCCAGCCTTTTCCCCTTGAAAAAATAGCCGTCTGCAGTGAAGATAACTTTGGGCTTGATCTGTCCGAAGCGATCCAGAACCCCTTTGATGCCGAAATCAGGGGAACACGAAGACCATGTGGCCCCCATGCTAACGGCCGCCAGCATGGCAACAATGGTTTCGGGCATATTTGGCATAAAACCCACCACCCGATCTCCGGTATGAACGCCGGCTTGCTTCAAAGATCTTGCAACGGATGCCACTTCATCGTAAAGCTCGGCATAGGTCATCCGCTTGTCAACCCGATCTTCTCCTTTGAAGATCAAGGCGGTTTGATCGTCCTTATATCTGAGAAGATTTTCGGCAAAATTGAGTCTTGCGCCGGAAAACCATTTGGCGCCCGGCATTTTTCCGGCATCGTCAACCACTTGATCGTAAGGTCTTGACGATTTTATTTTTGCGAATTCCCACAAATGCGCCCAGAAATCGGGAATGTTTTCAATGGACCATTGATAAAAAGGCTCGTATTCGCTGAAATTTTGGTTGTACGTTTCATTGATGATATTCATGAATCGGTACAGATTTGTGTTTTTAATTCTTTCTTCCGACGGTTTCCAAAGCAGTTTGGCCATAATCTATTTCCTTTCATCGAGACCTTTGCAAAACGCCCCTTTTTGCCCAATTTCTGCGTCACACTCAAATTTTAATCCTCAAAATACTCAATGTATTCCTGCGGTTAAAATTTTCGCATTCCTTGAACTAGAACAAAAATGAGCATTTTTCAAAGGTCTCGCATCATAATTTTTTTTCTTTCTATCTCCAGTTTTTTCAGTTCCTTTCGCATAATTTTCCCTGTGGCGGTCATGGGAAGGTCTTTGACAAATTCAATTTCCCTGGGGTACTCGTGGGCCGCCAGACGGGATTTCACAAAGGCCTTGATGTCTTCGCCGACGGCCGGATCGGGCATTACACCGGGTTTAAGCATAATAAAGGCTTTTACAATTTCTGTTCGTATGTCATCCGGACTGCCCACTGCCGCCGCCATGGCCACGGACGGGTGTTTCATTAAACAATCTTCGATCTCCGCCGGCCCGATCCGGTATCCTGCGCTGGTGATCACATCGTCCTTACGGCCCTTGAACCAAAAATATCCATCTTTGTCTTTTTGCGCCAGATCCCCGGTTAACAGCCGATTTCCGATAAATTTATTGCGCGTGGCCTCGGGATTTCGCCAGTACTCCAAAAACATGACCGGATCGGGACGCTGAACGGCGATCTCTCCGACGGTTCCTTCTTCAACCGGTGCTCCTTTTGCATTGACAACATCGACCTTATGGCCGGGGATGGCTTTTCCCATGGATCCGGGGCGGATTTCCATGATTTCGGCACAACAGCCCACAATGAGATTGCACTCGGTTTGACCGTAAAATTCGTTGATGGTCAACCCCATAACATCTCTGCCCCAGTCGAGCAGTTCCTGCCCCAAAGTTTCGCCGCCGCTTCCGATGCTGCGCATGCGATATTTGTGGCGATGCGATGGATCTTTCACCTGGCGCATGAGCTTGAGGGCGGTGGGCGGCATAAACGCATTGCGGACCCGGTGTTTGGCAATGAGACCGAAGGCGGCTTCGGGGTCGAACTTTTTGGCCCGGTGCGCCAAAACCGGTATGCCGTGATGCCAGCTTGGAAAAAGAACGTCGATCAGCCCACCGATCCACGCCCAGTCCGCGGGTGTCCAGAAAAGGTCATCTTTTCTCGGAAAAAAATTGTGGGGAAACTCGACCCCCGGCAAGTGTCCCAGAAGGGTACGATGAGCGTGCAAGGCGCCTTTAGGGGGACCGGTGGTGCCGGAAGTGTATATAATGAGGGCCGGATCATCCGCCTTGGTGTTGATGGCTTGTAAATCAGTAGATCCTTTTTCAATGACTTCCCAAAAATCAAGCACGTTCTCAGGTGCCGGTCCGCCCGTCACCAGGATGGTTTTCAGATGGGGCAGGTTGTCCCTTATTTTCATAATCTTCGGCAAATTTGCCCCATCGGTGACAACGCCTTTGGCCTCGCTGTTCGATAGTCGATATTCAAGCGCATCAATTCCGAAAAGCGTAAAAAGGGGAATGGCGACAGCCCCGATTTTGTAAGCGGAAATATGGGAGAGCGCGGTTTCAGGGCATTGGGGAAGTAAAATTCCCAACCGGTCTCCCTGCATGATGCCGCAGGCCTTGAGGCCGTTGGCCAGTTGATTGGACAGGCGTTTTAGATCGCGGAAAGTATAGTTTTCGACCCGCCCTTTTTCATTTTCATATATCAACGCCAGGCGGTTGCGCTGCGACGCCCATTTGTCACAGATATCGATGCCGATATTAAAGTATTCGGGAATGTTCCATTGAAAGGCATGGTATACTTCCGCGTAATTTTTTCCCGGTTGCAGCATGTTGCTTCCTTGCCGTGGATTATATCATCAAATATTTTTTCTTTATTTCTTCGTCGGCACCGAGTTCTTCAATGGTGCCGTGATATTGAATCATCCCTTTATCGATGACATAGGCGCGGTCCGAGGTCAGGGTGGCGAATTTGACGTTTTGTTCGGAAAAGAGGATGGTCTGCCCCATCTCTTTGATCTTCAGGATCTGCTGCCCCAAATCTTTCACCACCAAGGGGGCCAGTCCTTCCACGGGCTCGTCCAGAAGAATCAGCTCGGGATTTCCCATCAGGGTTCTTGCCACTGTCAGCATCTGCTGTTCACCGCCGCTCAGCGTTCCGCCGAGCTGATGTTTTCTCTCGGTGAGAATCGGAAAAAGCTCGTATATCCGTTCGAGGGTCCATGGCTCGCCCTGGAAATTTTTGGGTATCTTAATGCCGAGTTGCAAATTCTCGAGCACCGTGAGATCCGGAAAAATCAATCGATTATCCGGCACATACCCCATTCCTTTTCGCGCGATGTAATCCGGCGGCCGGCCTTGCAATTCTTCCCCCTTGAATCGAACCTTACCGTTTTTCGGCGGGGTCAGGCCCATAATACTTCTCATGGTTGTGGTCTTGCCTGCACCGTTTCGGCCCAGAAGACAGACGATCTCTCCGCGATTCACCGAGAGGGACACATCAAAGAGGATATGACTCGTCTCGTAAAAGGTGTTGATGCCTTCGACTTCCAGTATCATACTTCCTCCCCGAGATAGACTTTTTGGGCGGTTTCATTCTCTCTGACTTCTTCCGGACTGCCCTGGGCGATAATGGACCCCAGGTGTAAAACCGTGAGTCGTTTGGCATATCCGAAAACAACGGACATATTGTGCTCGGTAAAGAGGATGGTCAAATTCATCTCCTGGTTCAATCGTTTAACCAGATGCATCGTTTCATAGGTTTCTTCTCCGGACATCCCGGCCGTGGGTTCATCCAAAAAAAGCAATTCGGGTTTGCTTCCCAGGGCAATGGCCAGTTCCAGGAGTTTTTTATCCCCCTGTGAAAGGGTTCCGGCGATCCGGTTTGCATGCTCGGAAAGGCCTGTTACCTCGAGGAGTTCCCGGGTTTCTTTCTTGGCCAGCCGGCTGGCCGGCGTGATGAAGTTGAGGGTCTGTTTTTGCTGTGATAGAATCGCCTGCCGAACATTCTCATAGGTTGTCAGGGCAGGATAGATGTTACTGACTTGAAAGGCACGCGAGATACCCAAACGGGAAATTTTGTGGGGCGGCCAGTTGGTGATATCCTTTCCTTGAAAGGATATCCTTCCCGAATCAACTTTATGATAGCCGGTCAGAAGATTGAAAAATGTACTTTTCCCGGCGCCGTTGGGGCCGATGATGCCGGCAAGCTCACCGGTCTGCATCTCATAATTCACATCATTGGTCGCCTGAAGCCCGCCGAAGGCTTTGCTGAGATGCTCCACTTTTAGTATCGTCATATGTTTATGCCTCCACGTCCACGGAATGGGGTGTACTTAAAAGTGTAAATTGTCTAAAGTGCCTAAAGTCAAGGTATTCTATCAATTATATAATATCAGCGAAGCGACATTCGGCGCAAGCGCATGCCCTTGCACGATCGACTCCTTTCTTCAATCTTTAGCTCTCTTCAGATCGAGCCTCGGCTTGACCAACCCGAGGACCCCTCCCGGCAAGTACAACACCACGAAGATAATGATCAACCCGATGGTCAGCGGCCAGTATTCGGTAAAGCCCGTGACAAAGGCAAACAAAAAGATATAAATGACCGATCCGATCATGGGGCCCAAAAAGCTCAAAGGGCCGCCGATGATGGTCATAAATACCGGCACACCGGATTGCTGCCAGTTACACAGGTCCGGCGAAATGCTCCTGTTGAACGGTCCCATCAGACCGCCGGCCAAACCCGCAAACATGCCCGCCACAACAAAATTGATGAGCATATATTTCCGCACATTGATGCCGATAAAGCGGGTCCTTTCGGCATTGTCCCGGATGGCCCGCATGGTATACCCAAAAGGGGATTCACTGATCAGCCACATGACGATCAGCGCCGCTATAATGATAAACAAGGTGAAGTAATAATAGGTGGTAACACCGACCAGCCAGTTCGGAGGGACGATGCCCTGTAGACCGTTGTCCCCGCCAGTAAACGAGTACCATTGAAAGATGATATAGTAGAGCAGCTGTCCGAACGCCAGGGTCAAAATGGCAAAATATATTCCGGTCAGGCGAACACAGAAATAACCGATGATCAGCGCAAATACTCCTGCCGTAATCATGGAGGCCGCAAGGCAGATCGGTAAAGGCATCGACGTCTTTACCATGAGCAAACCGGTGGCATAAGCACCTGCGCCGAAATATGCCGCATGTCCGAAGCTGAGCTGACCCATGTAACCGAAAATCATATTAAAGCTCACCGCAAACAGCCCTAATATCAAAATCTCGACGGCAACGTGAATCCAGTATTCCCCGATAACCAGGGGCAAAATAAGCGTTGCGATAAAGATCAGCCCGAGCCATCCGTATTTCGTCATAAGACCCCGCCTTTTTTCACTTCTTCGTGATCTTCGTGTCCTTTGTGGTAAATTTTAGACTTTCCTTCGGTTTTAAGCCCGGCTGGGCGTTCCAAACAGTCCCCATGGCCGTATAATCAATATCAGCGCCGTGACGACGAAGATCAGTACCAGGGCGCCCTCGGGCCAGAAAAGGATTGAAAAAGAATATACTTCTCCCACAATAATGGACGCCACAAATGTGCCCAGAAGGCTTCCGAATCCCCCGATGACGACCACGCAAAACGCCTGAATGACAATCGCCATGTCCATTCCAAGGGTAATGGATCCCACCGGTGCTTGAACCGCACCGGCCAGTCCGGCAATGAAAATTCCCAGAGCAAATACCCCGGTGTAGATCCTGGGAATCGGAATTCCCAGGGCGCTGACCATTTCGCGGCTGAACACCGCGGCCCTGATGATATGGCCGTAACGGGTTTTCTTCAAAAACCACCACAACCCGCCGGCAACGGCAATGCCGATCAGGATGACGAAAATGAAATAGGAATCAAAGGGCGTCCCGAAAATAAAGACGGGATCTGCCACCAGCGGCGGCCGCTCAATCAGTTTGTCGCTCACCCCCCAGATAATTTTGATCAAATCATCTAAAACAAGGACCATGGCATAGGTGAGGAGAAGTTGTTCCGGCAGGTTACGGTTGTAAACCCGCCGGATCAAAACGACTTCGATGATGCAGCCGAAAGCGGCAAGGGTGACGGCTGCCAGGGGTATGCTGAGCCATAAGGCAAAGCCGTAACCCTGCATCAGGTGCCAGAATGTGTAGCAAACGTAAGCACCGATCAGCCAAAATGTCGCATGGGCAAAATTAAGGATATTCATCACTCCGAAAATAAGGGACAGTCCCGAGGCGATGAGAAACAGCATCATGCCCCGGGAAAGTCCGCTCATAAACTGCGCAAAGATTAAAGAAAGATCCATATATGCTTTCCTCGGTTAATTCTCTTTTGCTCTGGCTTCGAGAATTTCGGCTTTGGGCCGCCATGAATCCGGACCCTTAACCTCGATCAGATCATGGTAGATGGGGAAGGGATACTTCGGATCATCCGCCACCACACCGAGATAGGAGGAGCAGCTGAGCTGGTTGTCGATATCACGGAAAAAAAGCTTGCCGCGGGTCGTATCGATGGTGGCGCCTTTCAATGCGTCCTTTACCTTTTCGGAATCGATGCTTTTTGCCTTTTCGATGCCCTGTTTCAAGGCATAGACCGCATCATATTCCATTACGGCCCAGTCGCTCGGGTATCGGTGGTAGGCAGCCCTATAGTTTTTGACAAAATTGGCCATCATCGGAATGTTCATATGGGCAAAGAAGGGCGCCCGGCACAATCCGACCAATCCGCGGGTGATGGTTTTGGCTTGTAGTTCCAGCTCGGAAACACTGATCAGGGATCCGGGGTAGGGGATTTTTTTGAAAAAACCATATGCCTTTGCCTGCTTCATCCAGGCGACATTGTCTTTGGATGCGAGGGAACCGATGACAAAATCCGGTTTTTGCGCCATGATGGCGGTAATATAAGAGGTAAATTGGGTTTCCCCGAGTCTCGGCCAGAATTCCTTTTTCAGTTTAAGCTCCGGCGCCGCCTGTTTCAAAAGTTCCACGGTATTGTTTTGGGTGGATCGGCCCCATTCATAGTCGGAGGCGATGGTCACATAATTCTTCCATCCTTTCTTTTTGGCAAGGCCCGCAACCCCCAACACCACGGCTTTGGCCTGCATATAACTGTTGGGAACCACCGAGAAGGTATACGGGCTGAAATGGACCTTGGTGATATCTTCAGAGTTGCTGATGGCGGCAATATGAAGCACCTTGTAATCCTTCGCCACGGGTTTGATGGCCACGGCACAGGCGCTGGAATAAGACGCCATGATGGTTCGAACCTTGTCCCTGAGAATCAGATCCTTGGCCTCGCGCACGGCGACGTCCGGTTTGGTTTGGGAGTCACGAATAAAAAGCTTGATGGGATATTTGCCCAAAAAACCGCCGTTTTCATTTATCTCTTTTACAGCCAGTTTGATCGCGTTGATGCCGTCTTTGGAGTAAAGCGCACCGGTACCGGTGATCGCCAGATCGACTCCCAGATTATACGTCTCTGCTGCCTGAGTCCGGTCGATATGGAAGAAACCTCCCAACAGAACTAAGGCACATGCCACCGCGATTATCTTAAATTTCATCGTTCTTCTCCTCTCATGCGTTACGAGTTAAAAAAGTACTTGGCACATCGTCGGCGGAGCC
>CAZQAF010000057.1:0-22946 GCA_964591175.1 uncultured Desulfobacteraceae bacterium
GTCGTTTTCCGTGGAGACAAGGAAACCGAAGCGCGTTGCCCCAAATGCAATAGCCCCCGTACCAAATCACTTCCAAAATCGGAAAGTGTCTTTAATGGGATCTCAAATTTCAGCACCTTTTTAAAAGACACCAACTGAACGAGATGACCCTTGCGGCAGGTCTGCTGCACGATTCAATTTTTAAAGTTCTGAAAACATAACGTACGAAATGTTTCTGGACTGGTTTGAAGTCAAGTATCATTCAATGGTCTTTGATTCCCTTACGGATGATATCGAGAAGGAAACTTATGATTATTGATTGTCAGTAAACAAAGATCACTCGACAATTAACAATAATAGGATTGACCTGACACTAAAATATGATATCTGAAAATAAATTGTTGTTATGATTGCTTTGAAGATTATCAAGATATCCTCATACATAGCATCTCTTTCGCGACCTGATTAAACCTACTACGATGTGGCATTCTTTTTCTCGACCTGGGTAATTATATCTTTATGTTATTTTTAGACCTGTAAAAAATCCGAAGTATTTTTGTCTATACTAATGTACGTGTTTGCCCTTATTTTTAGATCGTATAATACTATTTCGGAATCGAGGAGGAAGGCCATGATCATCCGATGCATTACAAAGACCGTCAGCATAGATGCACCCGTTGAGTGTGTTTTTGCATACCTGGCAAATGCAAAGAATTGGCCTCAGTGGGCCATAGTCAATGTCAAGGCTGTCAGTTCGCGCGATGACGACTGGGTGGGACATGACCACACCTGCGGGGCCCGCCAAGCTGCGCATCCGCGCCAATGCGGAATACGGAATTCTTGACCATGATTTTGAGGCGCCCGATGCGTCTTGGTCCGTCCCCGTGCGTGTGGTACCCAATGGGACTGGGTCCGAATTCATGATCACATTCTTTCAAGCGCCACATTTCACGGACGCATTTTTTAACGAGCAAGTCAGTCTCGTGGACAGGGAACTCGCCAAACTGAAAGACGTAAGCATAACAGGTTTAACATTCCACTTCCCGTAAGACTCAAGGCTATAGATTCGGGAATAAATAAGGTCTTAGATCTTATTACCAAGGATATATCTTATACCGGGGCATTCATTCCTACACGTTTATCTTTCCCGGAAGGACCTAAGTTTAAACTGGATTTCACCCTTCCAACTGATAATCACGAAGAATTTAGGGACATAGAGAGTTTAAAGGGTTGTTCTGGAAGGGTAATACGTTCTCGCCCGCCTGGTATTGCCATACAATTTGAAAGAAATTGTCAGATCGAAAATTTAAAAGCCTTATAAACAAGCATGGATTATGGTTTGAGCAGGGTCATCTTTGCCCCTGCTTTTTTTTGTCGTGTCAATATTTTCAGCCTTAAGCCACCCATCTTGAATGTTTAGTTATAGGCATTGATAATTCAGGATTGTGGTTTGGGGAATGTCACAAAACAAAAAGGGCAGCATGGAATGTGCTGCCCTTAATTTTTGAAATCCAAGTTTTTAACCACAGGTTGAACAGGCTGAACATCCTTCGTCAAACTGCAGTGCACAGTCAAATTGAAATCCAAACCCGGTAAAATCAACTTTGATCGGGTCTGCTTCTCTCAGAAGTTCTTTTTCAATGACGAATTTGAAACCGTTTATTTTGAAAACGTCATCTGTATCTTTTGACTCATCCAGAGCCATGGCAAGAGACGGGCCTCCTCATCCACCTGAATTTAGAAAGATGCGGATGGGCTTGACCTCTTTATTTTTAAAATATTCAGCGATCTCATCTGTAGCTGATTTCGTAACTTCGAGCATAGTATCCTCCCCACAGAAATATCTGTATGTATGATTTGAGAACTTGGAGGAAAAATAGTTATGGATTATGGGCTTGTCAATATATGTGGTTACTGGCTGGGGGCATTAACAGAATATTATAATTGTTCAGATCTTGTGGTCGATTGACCTAAAATCCGATTGAAGGTTTTGAAACCACTTCTAAGGAGATAACGCTTCCGGTCTTTTTGGGTGGTCATTTCCTATTGACATGATTCATCTGAGTATTAATTTAAGTTTAAAGCTTCTCTGGTGCATGTACATCTTATATTCCGGTCACCAGCATAATGATGCAAAAGGAAAAATAAATAAAATGTGCACCGGGTATAATTACGGCATTCTGAGAAGCCCTATTTCGGTAAGGGCTTAGGAGGACGGTTAATATATCTTTATAACCTTTGCTTGGGGCGATCCAAAAGGGTCGCCTTTTTTATTTTTTAAATTTATTGCGTGCGAAAGCCGCAAGGCCCACTAAACCAGAGCCAAGCAGTATCAGTGACGCAGGTTCGGGAACGGGGGAAACCGTCTTGTCTTTGGTTTCTGGAGTTGTATCAGAGGTAACTGTTTTTGAAGAAAAACTTGATTTGCCAAGAGTGGTTGAGGAATTATCCGAAGGGCAGCCTGCCATTGAAAAAAACATAATTACAACACATAAAAACATCAATAATTTCTTCATCTTTATCCCCTGATATTAGAAGCCATCTCAAAAAGTCTTTTCGTCCGATATCGGCGTTGAGACCTTGTATAATGTTAAAAGAAAAATTATTGAGTGCTCATATAAGGCAATAGATTTTGTGTGTCAATAATTAAATAACACAATATATGGTAAAAATAAGCCATGTTTTTAATGGTGCGTCTTGAGATGTTAATTCATTCCTTTTAGGATATTCTTTCACAAAAATGAGGCGCATGCCCTATTGACATGACACTTTGTGACCTTATATTTTATGTGAAACAAAATAATAAGTTATAATTATAACATACAATTAAATATCTTCACACATGAGGTGGCTTTTGCCGATATCGAATGTAAGAAGTAACTGATATGTTCGAGGCGTACTAAATGCATACAAACTCCTTAAAAGAAATTAGAAAGTCTTTTTTAATCAGCAAGTCGGAACTTGCCAGAATGGCAGGGTTGTCGGTGGACACGCTGACACGTATTGAACACGGCAAGCCGTGCAGGATTGAAACCAAACGAAAAATCCTGATAGCGTTAGGTCTAAAATTATCAGATAGGAAAAAAGTGTTTCATTAATTAAAACGTTATGCCCGATTTGTCAAAGAGCATAGCCTCTACCAGGTTTTGGTAGGGGTTTTTTTTTCAAATAAATGGGCCTGAAAGTTTTGAAACGGCTTCTTTTGGTATTTGAGTATTTGAATGATTAAAAGGAGATAGATATATGGCTCGCCTTCTTATCGAAACCAGCTTAAATCTAAGCCCGATGGAGTCGTGGGGGAATGTGGTTCGAAAAAAACAGGAATGGATCTTCGGGCCGATTTTCAAAAAACAACTACGTGATGAGGCCATGATGGCTGTCGCGTTCGGGTACAATGTCCCGTTGTTGGAAGAAGTTCTGAAAATATCCTTGCCGTATGAAATCGAAGATGTGCTGTCACTTTTTTCGCATCAAATATTTGTAGAAACCAGTATGAACGGAAACATTATCATTCACAATTGACGGATTCGCAGAAAACGATAATAGAATAGATGGCCTGATATCACATATCATCATTGCCGCACGACATCACCTTCGGGCGGCGCCAATCCCAAAAACTTGAAGAATATATCTTGACATGTTATTTTGTGGTATTAATTTTGATTAAGCCAAATCCTCATTGGCGAAATTGTTTATCAACGGTTCCTGTGATCAACGGAGCCGTCATTAAAGCCCCTGGTATCCCCGCCAGGGGCTTTTTTGGTGCTCCCCACTGTCGCTACCAAAAAAGAAAGGCAGAGCTGTTTTTGCTCTGCCAATACACAGCCGGTAGCCTCCCATATTCAAACTACCAAGCATTCCATTCTGTTAGCTTCTCCAAATGTCGTTGTACAATGCAATTTGCTGCATTTAGATGCACGGACATCCGAGAAGCTTTACAAATGCGATATCAAACTTCTCCTTATACAGTGTAACCTTCGTGAGATCGCATCATCACATGGTTTAAAACATGGTGTTGAAGTTGATTCGCATTTGTTGATACTTAGGTAAAACATTTTTTATGATATGTCTATAAGGTTAAGGACTCATTTTAATGGGTCAAGGTCCTATTGCATGGGTATCACTCCCAGCGTTTTGCGAAGGTCTCTCAACGTTTCAATAAACGAATCTACCTTTATCGGAGGAATATGGTTGCTCGATGAAATTTAGCGCATATTTCATCAGGGTGAAGCCTCTTTCACCGGGGCAGCATCCTCGACGTTCGATCCACCAGGATTACATAACCAACTTTTTCCCGATTTCTCTTGCCTTTTCGAGTGTATCAGCCTGTTGAAGAATATCGTTTTTATCTCTTGTTCCGGAAGCGACAATTGTACCTTGAACATCGTAGTGCAGAAATGAAAAAAGATTTTCAAGATATTCAAAATAACTTTTGAATGCGTTCTCATCCGGATTGCCTTGAGTAAAGGCCATCAACAAGCGTTTCTTTCCGTTTAAACGAGTGGTGAAATCGGGTCTAATAAACGGTACGAGACGATCCATAAATCGTTTCGTTTGTCCGGATACCTGCCACATATAAACAGGCGAGCCAATGATGATGGCATCGGAGGCTTGTATCTCCTTGTGCATCAACTGCATATCATCATTCGTCACACAGGTGCCTGTTTTCCTGCAATTAAAACATCCCAAGCAGTGGGAAATTTTCATTTCAATAAGCTTATAAAACGTTGTATCGGCACCATTTTCCGAGGCGCTTTCAAGAATCGTTTGAACCAGTTTTTCAGTGTTCCCATTTTTTCTCGGACTGCCTTCAACACCGATTACCTTCATGGCGATCTTTTCCCCCTATTAAATCTCGGTCGTTCAATCAAGGTGTGAATACGAACATAACTTGTCGAATCCATGCCCCCGCAGGAGAATGAACTTCGTATCTTCATTATTTAAAAATATCTTTAAGTCCTTTAGGAATTTTAAAAGGAAAGTGGGAGCCGGATTCGTTGTTTTCTCCGGCAGTTTTTGAACCCTCAGTTGTAGGTTCTTCCATTTTCGAACGCTTTGTTTTAAATTCTTCCATATTTATACCCAACAACTCCATCATATTTGAAACTTGTTTGTAATCGTTGGGAGCTTCGAAATATTTAGCGGAAGTTGAACGCTCTTTGATGTTCCTTAGCTCCATTATGGACCCGTCTTGCGACTGCGTACGAATGGGCATGTCCAATTTTTTTGATATCCAGGCGATGGTTTTTGATGTCCTTTTATAGCCCATATAATTAACGGTGGTCTCCGCTTCCTTTTTTGTACACTCATACCCATTAATATATTCCGTTCCCAAAACTTTTTCGTTTTTCGAATCAACAAATTGTTTTGCGGTCCGTTCCATCTCTTTTTCGTTGAAAGGTTTTTTCATATAAAGTTTTTTCTCGGGATTCAAATACCATATAATATTTTTATCCCTGCGATAAATCCAAACCAAACTAAATTTGCCGTCTGGAGAGGCACCCTCTACTCGCATCTTATTCGGCATCATATATATCTTCCCTTCATGCCGCACCTGACCTTTAGCGTCGATCATGACCTGATCGGCGGTAAATTTTGTGATTTTGCCTCCCCAAAAAGCATATGCGGATATCCCGCTGGATAGAACCGCGACTGCTACAAAACATAGAATCCATCGAATCTTTCTGCCGAAATGATATGTGCTCATGGGTCCCCCTTTCTATGTCGGTATCCACCCCAAAACGAGTATATTTATCCAAATATAAAATTTAACCGGAGCTGAGCCTATTTCGTCGAGATTATGCTTAAAAAATAATCATCGGAATATCAATTACATTCCTGTGGTTCATTTTTTTTGCATATCCCGCTCAACGTTCGGGATCTTCGACTTGATTTCAAATAATCTTGCCATTGCAGGACGCATGCATAAATGGCTCTTAGCTAAAAAGAATTATTGGATAATCGATAAAATAATCCGCGTTTTTGTTTTACGGATTTTATTGTTCCTTCCGCTTCCATAGCTGCAAGATATGTCTTCATCTCATCCGCCGGCAAGCCAAGAATTTCAGACAGGTCCTTTAACGTGCAGGGACGTCTGGCAATGGTTCCCAATATGGCTGATGCCTTGTCTTTACGATAGGCAAAAAGCGCTTTATGCTCGGGCGGATCAGCGACGATAACGGCAGTTTCCATTTGAAAGATTCTTAAAACATGTTCGAGCTCCTCCCGGCTGGCGGGACGAAGCGTCGAAACCGTTCCGGGTCGATCCAGGGTATTCAGATGGATCTGATCCGGATTGATTTTTTTAATCGTCTGTTTCAAGGCTTCCAATTCATGGTTTGAATCATTCAAGCCGGGAATGATAAATATTTCAAGCCATATTTTCCCGCTGTATTCCTTTCGAAATTGAACAAGCCCGCGGATGATGCCGTCCAGTCGCAGATGAGAACAAGGGCGGTTTATCTTTTGAAACGTCTTTTCTGTGGCGGCATCCAGTGACGGAATGACCACGGCGGCATCTATCATATCCTTTCGCACCTGTTTTTGATAAAACAAGGCGCCGTTGGTCAGCACCGCCACGGGAATGTCAGGGGCCTGATCTTTTATGAAACGGATAACATCGCCGATTTTTTTATGAAGTGTCGGTTCACCGGAGCCGGAAAAGGTGATGTAATCCGGCCGGGCATGATGCGCCAGATAATGGATCAGCTCTTTTTTAACCGCATCAAATGACACGTATTCTTGACGTTCCAATGTCAGGCGGGAAGTTTTACCGCATTCGCAGTAAATGCAATCTAAAGTACAGGTCTTCATGGGGACCAGGTCCACACCCAGAGAAATCCCCAGCCTGCGCGAAGGTACCGGGCCGAAAAGGTAATGGTATTGCATTTTTTCCTCAATAGTGCTGTTATATCGGCCCAGGGCCGGACATTACATATAGAAGCCATCTCAAGCCTTTTCGTCCGATATCGGCGTTGAGCCCTCGTCTCAAGTCCTCGACATACTTGAGAATGTCTGCGGGTTGATCCTCGGCCTCGTCTTCCGTCTTCGCCTGAAGGCTACGCCGGACAAGTGATCTCGACCGAAAATCCTAATTTTGAGAAGGCTTCTAGTTTAATATCTGAATCTTTCATGATAATACCTCAATCGTTGAGAACGCTCAATGGGTTTGTTGCGCCTGGATAAAAGATGGTCAAAATGAACGAAAAAATGCCCGGAATCATTGTCACAGGAGCCTCTGGTTTTATCGGCAGGCATTTTGTCATCGCCGTATCCGGTAAGTTTCGGTTGTTCTGTATTGCCCGGCGAAGCCAGAAAGAAGCGGGTGTTCCGGAAAACGATCATACCCACTGGCTCCAGGCGGACATCACCAAGTGGGAAAATATTTTGAGAGTCATCGAGTATATCCGGGATCATGGTGGGGCGGATTTTGTTTTGCACCTGGCCGGTTATTACGATTTTACCCTGCTGGAAAATCCTGTGTACGAGGAGACCAACGTTGTCGGCACCCGTTATCTTCTGGAGTTGTCAAAATTACTGAAGATCAAACGGTTTATATTTTCAAGTTCTCTTGCTGCCTGTAAATTTCCCTCTCCGGGCCGGGCATTGACCGAAAAAAGTCCTTTGGATGCGGATTTTCCCTATGCAAAAAGCAAAAGACGTGCGGAAAGGATAATTAAAGAGTATTCCGAAACACTTCCCTGCTCCATTGTCCGATTGGCCGCCGTGTACAGCGACTGGTGCGAATATCCCATTTTGTACATGATGTTAAAATCCTGGCTGTCCAATAAAAAGCCTTTGTCCAGGATTGTAGCCGGTAAGGGTGAATCCGCTGTGCCGTATCTTCACATCAAAGACTTGATCAAGCTGTTCCTTCGAATGATAACCATCAGTGATACTCTCCCTCAACTGGGGGTATATATCGGCGGATCACAGGGGAGTATTTCTCATATCGACCTTTTTCGAACCGCCACCCGATATTATTACGGACATGATGTCAAGCCGCTTAAAATGCCAAAATTTTTGGTGCGACCGGGATTGTACATGCTTTGCTTTTGGGGATGGCTGATTGGAAGGGAGGTGCTCGAAAAGCCGTGGATGTCCGAATACATCGATAAAAAGCTGACCATAGATGCGTCTGTAACATACAAATCTTTAGGCTGGAAACCCACGCCGCGATATCATGTATTGCGGCGGTTGCTGTTCATCACGGAAAAAATGATTACCCATCCGAATAATTGGACTTTCAGAAACGAACTGATGCTGCAACGGGTGGCTTACCGACAAAGCACCATGATGTATGACATTCTGACGGAATTGCGGGAATCGTCGGTGGATAAGTTGGTCAACGAAGTGTTGAAGCCTGAGAATGCGGCACGGTTTCCAAATTACCGAAAAATGGATCGGGATTTGCTGAAATGGTATATTACGTTAAACTACCAGCTTGTTTCGTCCACGGTGCGATACAGAGACCGGGCGATGATACCCAATTATGCGCAGGTTATGGCCTACCGGCGATTTGTAGAAGGATTTACGGCACGGGAAGTCAAGGACTTGATGTTTTTGACAGCAAAAACCATGGAAAAATCCCTTCTTGAAAGGCCGGAATTTAAGGATTCGAAACAGCGGGTGGATGACTATATTATTTTGACCGCACAGCTTGCCATTGATGAATTTGAGGATACCTATGAAATTCTTAAATCGTATCCTCCGGATCAGGTGGCCGCTGTCGATACCATCAAAGCAATTTCCGGCAGTGATGATCTTAAACGGATTGTGCTTCAGCTTGAAGATATCTGCAGCGATTCGCTGTCCCATCAGTTGAGCGGTCTATTTTAGATAGTATCCATCCATAAATGGTCTTTTTGCCCGATCTCAGCGTTATGCTCAAAAAATAATCCTCGGAAGATCAACTATATGCCGGCTTGTCCCGGTACTTCAACGGGGCGGTTATTTTTTCGCATACCTTGATTTCGAACAAAAATCCTCATTTTTGGATGGACAATAGATAGCGTTAATGCCCAACAGCAAGTATTCCGCTGGCTGCAGCACTGAGAATAATGACCTCGAGCACCGCAATAACCGCGTAAATGATATCCTTGTTCCTCAAAAGGGTCGGCACGATCACCGCATAGCATATAATGGTAACACCCGACAGGATAACCACGCCGATAAAATTGAGAAAATCGCCATATTTGAGCATCCCGAGCCAGGCCCATCCGGGTTTGATGCCGGTGTGTTCAAGATACTCATGAACATTCATAGACCAGTAGCCGGATAGCTTATTCAGCGGAATATAGGGATGGAGCACGCCGAATACATAAAGAATGTATGTTATAAATAGAATCAGTAAACCAAAGTACATCCCTTTTTCCAGTATCTTGGCATACAGAATCTGTTCGGGGCTCGCTTTTAATAGGGCGTTTGTTTTTTCTTCCATTTATTTTTCTCCCGGGGAAAATCCATATCCTGCTTGAAGTAAAATTAAACTGTTAAAATCCAAGTCCTTTGGAGAGTGCCTTGATCCCGGCAAAGGCCAGGATGCCAATGACCATCCATCGGATAAGTGTCGGTTTGGCAACTTTAAGCAAACGGACCCCCACAAATGAGCCGAGCATGATTCCCACAATGGACGGTACGGTCAGCAGGGGGAGGATACAGCCTTTATTCGTGTAGATCCAGGCAGCCGAGGTGTCAGTAATGGAAAGGAGAAATTTGCTGGTGGCCACACTGATTTTGAGCGGTGCTCCCATCAGCAGGTTGAGCACCGGCACGTTGGCCCATCCGGCTCCCAGTCCGAACATGCCGGCCATAATGCCGATGATGACAAACAGACCCAACCCCAATGGGGTTCGGTGGATCTTCCAATCGATAATCTCGCCGGTACTGGCTTCCTGATATACGCCGCAGATATTGAGAATAGAAGAGAGCCGGTCGGCTTTCGGCACATCCGGGATCGTCGATTTTTTGGCCGTTAACATGAGAACACAAATGCCGAGTATGGTGGCGCCCAGGGCGATTTGAACGATGTTGGTGGGCAGTGCAAGCCCGATCATGGCACCGATGATGGCGCAGGTGGAAGCGATGAGGGCCACCGGAATCGCCAATCTCAGGCTGGCAAGGTTCATCTTGAGAAGCCCGGGACCGGCGGCCAGTGCGCCGGAAAGGGCCACCAGAAGCCCGGTACCGCGAACAAAGTCCAAATGGAACGGAAAAAACCCGCTGATGATCGGCACATAAAGGACCCCGCCGCCAACGCCGCCGAGGACGGCCAGGATTCCCATAATAAAAGTGACGAAAAACAGTATGATCGGCCAGAACCACCAGGCATGGCCGGCGCTTGCCGTTTCAGCCGGAACTTTTGCCAGGGCGGGCGATATCCATATGGTCAATGAAACAAGGCCGATGAACATCATGATCCACAATTTACCGGTTATCCGCATATCCTCCTCCTGAACATGGCCGCTAAAATTTTATTGGATCTAGATACCTGATATGAACGTAAATTGCGTCACAAGGATATATGTATTGTAGGAGATGAATTTACCCAAAAATGCTATTTATATTACATTCCATGCAATGTCAATTAAAAATGTTCGGAAATTTACGTATAACTTGTTCAAAATACAATATTTTATCATCCTCAATCCTTGACAGTGTCGCAAAAAAAAATCACTATCTTTACAGGATGTTATCCGATTAAGCGTTGCAATGTGAAACACTTTGCCAGGGGTGGGGTAGATTTTTTTGGGCATATGCTTTTGTTTATTCCTTTGGGTCGTCAAAAGTTCTTTTGCAAATATTAAAGGTTATGATAAAAACATATTGAAACGTTATGAAGTTTCGTGTAAAACAAAATGAAACGATAACTGTGCACGATTTAATGCTAAGAAGATCGTAAAATTGAAGGACAAATTCTGATGAACTCGTGAAACGTTGGAAAAAGGTATTTCTTTATTAAAACAACGAATTAGTATTTCGCAAAAATCGATGAACACATTGCCGCGCACACCCATCAATGGCCTGTTTGACACGCCTGTCGAGCTGCCTTCTTTGATCGATGAAGTTCCCCTGGCGATTGTCGTGCTGGATACCCGCCGGCGAATCGTGATGATCAATCGGGCTTTTGAAGCCCTTAGCGGCTTTTCCATGGAAGAGGCAAAAGGAATACATTGTTCTCATATCATGCGAAGCAAGCTGTGCATCCAAAAATGCCCCCTTGAGAATATGGATTCAAATTCCGAACCCGTTTCCGTTGAAAGCGATATGATCAATAAGGACCGGCAGTTGATTCCGGTGTTGATCAATCTGTCTCCGATTCGGGATGCTGAAGATAACCTGGCCGGTTTTTTGGAAACCGTTGAAGACCTGCGTCCTCTTAAAGAAGTGAATTCCAGGGAAACCCATGCCTATGTTTTTCGCCATCTTATCGGAAAAAGTCCTGAAATGACCCGAATCTTTCAGACGCTTCCCCTGCTTGCCCAAAGTGATTCGGCGATTTTGATTACCGGTGAGACCGGAACCGGTAAGGACTTACTGGCAGAAGCCGTCCACCAGGCTTCCAATCGAGCAAAAGGTCCCTTTATCAAGGTCAATTGTGGAGCGCTGCCCGAAACCTTGCTTGAATCCGAGCTTTTCGGTCACCGAAAAGGGGCGTTTACGGGTGCGGTGGAGAATAAACCCGGAAGATTTCGCCTGGCACACAACGGAACGCTTTACCTTACGGAGATCGGAGATCTCCCCCTGACATTGCAAGTCAAGCTTTTGATGTTTCTGGATGACAAGGTGGTCTATCCTTTGGGGAGCGCCAAAGGGTTTCAGGCGGATGTTCGTATCATTGCCGCCACTCATCGCAACCTCGATCTCATGGTGAAAGAGGGAAAGTTTAGAGAAGACCTGATGTTTCGGTTGAACGTCGTGAGATTGCATCTGCCGCCGTTGAGGGAGCGGGGAGACGACATTCGGCTGATCCTGGATCACTTTATGAGTATTTTTGCCAAACGCTTTAGAAAAAAAATCAATGGATTGTCAAAGAAGGCGCTTAAAATTTTACTGGACTACCCTTTCCCCGGGAATGTGAGGGAACTCAGAAACACTATTGAATATGCCGTGAATATGTGTCCCAAAGGACAGATACAATCCACACATCTTCCGGCCTACCTTGCCGAGACGAAACATTTTTATGGCCGTGTATCACCGGAAGCCGGTGTAAGGTCCGAATGGACGTCCTCAATCGTAACATCAGACAGCGAGCAAAGCGGCCAAAAGACATGGGCGTCTTTAGAGAGAGATATGATTATAAAAGCACTGGTCAAAACCAAAGGGCGGCGCAACAAGGCCGCCGATATGCTGGGCTGGGGGCGAAGCACGTTGTGGAGAAAAATAAAACAGTATAACATAGACGCCTGATGGTTAAGAATTTAAATGAAACAATATGAAACTTAAATTTGACATACGGAATTTATGGGATTTAACGCCTAATCATGGAACAAAAAATTCTCATCCCTTTATACGCCGATCAGGTGGCACCCCGGTTTGATCTGGCTACAGAGGTCTCTATTGTCTCGATATCGGATGACGGCCGGGCCACGGAAAAAAAGACCGTGGTGTTGCCGCGGGCGTCGGCGGAGCAACTTTGTCATCTCATCCTTTTGGAAAAAATTGGAACGGTGGTGTGTGGTGGAATTGAAGATGAGTATTATCAATATCTTAAATGGAAGAATGTGACGGTTTTGGATTCCGTGATCGGTTCTTACAAAAAGGTAATCAAACAGCTGGAATCGGGGACGCTTCGAGCCGGAGACATCGTTCGATAAAAGCGTTGTGGAGGGGAAAATGGCGCTGAATCTTAAAAAATGGTTCAATATCAGAGAAGGCCTGCAAATGCTCACCGACGTCGATTCCGCTTCAGATCGATATCGCCTGCTCCAACGGAACATCAGAATCCTGATGATCGTTCTGACCATTGTTCCTCTGTCTATGATGGCGTTAATCAATTACCATCAATACCAGAAAAGCCTTAGAGAAGAAATTATCAGCCCTGAAACATTGCTGGCAAATAAGACCCGGCACTCTTTCGAGTTTTTCCTGAAAGAACGGCAGTCCCTGATAAAATCTATCTCGTATTTTTATTCTTACGACCAGTTGTCTGATCAAAAGACCCTCAATCACATTCTTTTAACACTTAAAGAGGAATTCGGCGGTTTTGTCGACCTGGGTTTGATCAACGGTGCCGACGGAACACAGTTTTGTTATGCGGGCCCCTATCATCTTCTCGGGAAAAATTATGCCGAACAGAGCTGGTTTCAGGAAGTGATGCTCAAGGGAACTTATATCAGCGATGTGTTCATGGGATACCGAAAATTTCCCCATATCGCCATTGCCGTTCAACGTCTTGAGCAGAGCGGGCGATCCTGGATCGTTCGCACCACCATCGACACAACCATGTTCGACAACCTCATCGCCGCCATGGGTCTCGGTGCGGAAAGCGATGCATTTATTCTCAATAAAGACGGTATTTTCCAGACCAATTCCCGTTTGTACGGAAAGGTTCTCGAACACTGTCCGCTGGTAATTCCCAGGGGCGGGCATGCAACGTATGTGGCTGAACGGAAGGATCCCTCGGGTAGAGATATTTTTCTGACATACACCCATTTTACGCATCCGGAATACACACTGGTGATCGTAAAACCCACGTCCACCGTTTTGAAAGCCTGGTATGCACTGAAAAGCGATTTGTTTTTCGTTTTTCTGGCGAGTTCCATATTGATCGTCTATGTCGTCTTCCGATTGACCAATATCATGGTGAACCGAATCAAAGAGGCGGATCAGAATCGGGAGCTGGCTTTTCGCGAACTGCAGCACCATCATAAGCTTTCTTCCATCGGCAGGCTTGCCGCCGGCGTGGCTCACGAAATCAACAACCCCCTGGCCATCATCAACGAAAAGGCCGGGCTTATTAAAGATCTTATTGAATACACGACTGATTTTACACAAAAAGAAAAGTTTTCAACCCTCATAGGCGCCATTTTGCAATCTGTAAATCGTTGCAGAACCATCACCCATCGACTGCTGGGATTTGCAAAACGGATGGAGGTCGAGATCGAGAACCTGGATCTCAACGAATTATTGGAAGAAGTGCTGGGTTTTTTGGAAAAAGAAGCCCTTTATCGGAATATCGATATCGGTCTGGAATTGGCAAAGGATTTGCCCAGAATCGATTCGGATCGGGGACAGCTTCAGCAGGTTTTTTTGAACATTTTAAATAATGCCATGGCAGCCGTGGATGACGAAGGGAAGATATTCATTGCGACCCGGGAAAAAGATGCGGATACCATTGCTGTTTCCATCCGGGACAATGGCTGCGGTATGTCGGAGGAAACGCTCCGCCATATCTTCGAGCCTTTTTTTACCACCAAAAAAGAACACGGAACCGGCCTGGGGCTTTCCATTACCTATGGTATTGTCAAAAAGCTCGGCGGAGATATCGAGGTGATGAGCAAAGAGCACGAAGGCACCACTTTCAAGGTTTTTCTGCCGAAAAAATCAAACGCATAAGACGGAGGCATCGCATGGAACCGATGAAAATCCTGCTTGTTGACGACGAACAAGAATTTGTCACGACGCTGGCCGAGAGGCTGGAGTTGAGAAATATGAAAGTTATGATTGCCATGAGCGGCGAATCGGCATTGGGTTTTGTTGAAACGGATCCGCCCCAGGTCGTGGTATTGGATGTGATGATGCCGGGGCTGGGCGGATTGGAGGTCCTGGAGAAAATCAAAGCCATGAATTCCAGAATACAGGTGATTCTTCTCACCGGTCATGGCGCCACCAAAGACGGCATTCGGGGAATGCAGTTGGGCGCTTTTGACTACCTGATAAAGCCCATCGATATCGACGAATTGATCAAAAAGTTGAATGAGGCGGTGAAACGTATGCCGTAGAACGCCGCTAATAAATCTGATGCAAAAGGGGACCACATGGATCACATAAAACGCAAAGAGGCGGCTTTTTTCGGGAGAATAACCGCCGGCATAACCCATGAAATTAAAAATGTCCTGGCCATCATACAGGAATCGTCGGGTTTAATGGAAGATGTTCTTGACGTCACTGAAAACAACGCATTCCCTCACAAAGACAAGTTCATAAAATCTTTGGATAGAATCCACCGGCAAATTCAACGCGGCATTGACATTACCACCAGCTTGAACTGGTTCGCCCACAGCCCTGACCGCTCGCCCGCGAGCCTGGATCTTAACGAAACAGCCCAACAAATGGTTTTGCTGTTGTCCCGTTTCGCGAGGCTTAAAAATGTCGTTCTGGAAACAAGCCCCTCGGATCCGCCGATAGTGATTACGTCCGACCCCGTATCCTTGGAAATGGCATTGTTTGAATCCATTGAGATCCTTCTTAAGGCAATCAATACCGGAGGCAAAATAACGCTTTCTCCACGGAAAATACAAAACAAGTGCATATTGGGCATCGGATATGAGAATACGGTTTCTGCCAAAGAAGACTTCCCGGCCCAAATATCATCCACCGAACGATGGGCATCATTGCAGGAAACCATGGCTTATCTGGGGGGTACCGCAAAAACGTTTGATCCGACCCCGGAAATTCTGCTTTACCTTCCTGAATCTATAGACGATTAAAAACGTTTCAAAACAGTTCATATCAAAACGTACCAAATTGATTTGAATTGAATCATTTTGGTGATTTGCGCTCTCCCCAAAATCCATTTAAATATATGATATAATTATATATTTAGATATTGGCACACTCCTTGCTTCCTTAGAAAACAACACCTGAATCTCAATATGAAATCTCATTTCCGATAAACGGCTTGCGATAAAGTCATGGGAGTTTCGATTTTGATCATAGAAGGGGACAATATGTTACAGCAACACCTTGCGCGGCATTTTGAATTTCAAAAATGGCGCCTGTTCAACGCCATGCAGCCAAAAGACATCAAACGAATGTTTAAAAAACATGCGATTGATGTGGTGCTGCTCAGCCTGAACGATCTCAAAAAAGAAGGGCTGGTGTTGATCAAAAGGATCAAAAAAATGCGTCTCCCGGTTCAAATCATCACCGTCAACAGCCCGGATCAGATCTCTTTATCAATCGAAGGGATGAAACTGGGCGTATTTGACGATTTCCTTATGCCCTTGGATCTGGATTCACTCATTTTAAGGATCAAAGACGCTTGTCAGGAAAAGAAAAATGCCGAAATTATCAAACCGTCGCTGCTCCGGCGCTGTCAGAACTTGATGGTCGCCGCCAGCTTTGCAGAGGCCGGCGACGCCGAGACAGCCAAAGAAATGTTGGCAAAAGAACCTAAAAACGCATCGCAAATAACAAAGCAAACGAAAGGAGATTGAAATGAAAGAGATGAAAGTATTGCTGGTGGACGATGAAGAGGAATTCGTAAAAGCGCTTTCCGAACGGATGAAGATGCGGGATGTGAATTCGGAGGTGGCACTTAGCGGAGAAGAAGCGCTTAGGACCATTAACGAAGAGCTTCCGGATGTTATGGTTTTAGACCTGAAAATGCCCGGCATGGATGGAATGGAGGTTTTGCGGCGTGCCAAGAAGGCATATCCGGGTGTTCAGATCATTATGCTCACGGGTCACGGGTCTGAAAAGGACGAAAAAGAGGCGCGACGCCTGGGCGTTTTCGAGTATCTCCAGAAACCCGTTTCCATCGAACAACTCATGAAAACCGTCACCGAGGCCTATAAAAGAAAATTTGAAGACGCCATGAGTGCGGCTGCGTTTGCCGAATCCGGTGAATTCGATACCGCAAAAGAAATCCTGGACAGAGACAAGAAATAACCCTCGACCAGAACCCAAAGAGGACGAAAGAGAGAAATATTAGGTGCCGAGTTTAGGGAGGAAAACGCATGGAACACAATCACACTGAAGCGGATAAAACGAAAAAGCTGGGACTGCTTTCAAACAAGCTGCTCTGGCTGATTGTTGGCGCAGCCTGTTTTATAATTATCGGGTTTATTGTTCCAACCCCCCAGAGTCTGGTTGAACTGGTGGATAAACAGAAAATTGCGGAAAAATTGATCGGATGGCACATCGCCCATGATGTGGGGCAGGCGGCATGGAAGGCGAAGCTCGTACTGGGCATGATCCCCATGGCAGTCATATATTTCGCAACCGAGGCGCTCCCCATCGGCCTGGTGGGCATCTTGATGCCGGTTTTTGCTTATTTTTTCCAACTGTTGCCCACGAAGATGATCGGACAGACCTTTGCCGGAGATGCACCGCTGTTTCTTTTGGGTGTTCTGGCCATGGGGGTGACGGTGATCGGCGTGGGATTGCATAAGCGGCTGGCCACTTGGATACTCGGGTGGACCCGGGGGTTTGTGATGCCCATTGTCGTCTTGTGCGTTGCCATGTCTGTGCTGGGATCTTTTATATCCGCCCATGCCATGGCCGCCTTTATGGCGCCGGTAATGGCGGCCGTTTACATGGGAGCGGTTTCGGGCAACAACAATCAAGGCGTCATCGAACATGATCCGCAACTGGCCAAGCTTTTGTTGTTTGCCCTGTGTTTTTCCTTGAACGTCGGGGGGGTGGGGTCACCTGCAGCCGGCGGTCGAAACGTCATCATGATGGGATTCTGGTCGGATTACAATGTACCCATGAGTTTCGGCCGGTGGATGATGTACGGTTTTCCGCTGACTCCGGTGCTGGGTCTGGCGGTGGCGGTATATATGCTATTAGTATTCCGGAAGGTCAAGACCAAAGACCTCACGCCGGGCCTTTTGGCCATTAAGGAAGAAACGAAAAAGATGGGAAAAATGAGTTATGCCGAAAAAGTGGCGTTCGGCATGATGGTCCTGATACTCGTCTTGTGGATCGTCGGCGGGCATGGTCTCGGCCTTGGCGGGCCGGCTCTGCTCGCCCTCGTCATACCGGTTGTGTTTAGGATTGCGGATTGGAGGAAAATTTTAGGCGGCATATCCTGGGATGCGTGGTTTATGTATTGCGGTGCCCTGACCCTTGGCGCATTGTTACAGGAAACAGGAGCGGCCCTGTGGCTGGCGCAGATTTTTCTGGGCTCTCTGACGGCAATCGGTTTCGGAAAAGGTCTGGGACTCTGGATCGGCATGAGCAGCTTTTCCGGCCTGGTGACGAATTTCATGTCTGATGCAGGGACCACCGCGCTGTTAGGACCCATCGCCGTTCCCATGGGCATTATGAGCGGGGTTCAGGGTGAGCCCTGGGCCATCGGGCTTGCCACGGCTTTTGCCACGTCGTTTGCTCATTTCCTGATTGTTGGGACTCCGAACAACGCCATTGTCTACGGTCTCGGCGTTTACCCTGATACCGGTCAACGAATGATAAGCCCCATTGATTTTGTCAAATACGGATTTGTTCTCTGGCTCATTTCGATGGCCATTGTGTGGGTATTGGGTTTTATGGTGCTTTATAATGTGGTAGGATTTCCGGAAGGGATCACCGAAACGGCAAAGGCGGTTCTGATGAGCAGTCCGCATTAATTTCCAAGATCAGGGGGTCGTTATGAAAATAAGAATACTTTTAGTAGATGATGAAAAAGAATATGTCGAGACGCTCGCCGAACGCCTGAGGACCAGAGGATTTCATGTTACGGAAGCCTTCAGCGGGGACGAGGCGGTCGAAAAGTTGAAAGTGTATAATTTCGATGTGACGATTTTGGATGTTAAGATGCCGGGCATGAGCGGCATCGAAGCATTAGAGGAAATAAAGAAATTGAAACCGTTGACCGAGGTTTTAATGTTGACGGGCCATGGAACCATTGAAACCGCCATAGAAGGCATGAAAAAGGGCGCTTATGATTATCTGCTGAAGCCGTGCAAAATGGACCTCTTGTTGGAGAAGATCAACGGGGCGTGCGAGCGGAAGTCAGAGCATGAGGAACGGATACGAAAGGCCATGGTGGATAGACTGTCAACATCGCCCATGAGTGTTTTCGAAAAATAATCCGGCGATGCTTGAGATGACATTTTGTACCTGAACGAAAAGTCCTGTTCAGGTGAAATCCGAATATCGAATTTTTGCCCGAAAAGCAGGGGCTTAGGACAAGGACTATTGAAGGAGGGAAAAGACATGATGAAGCCTTTGATTTTGTTGGTGGATGATGAGGCCCCCTTTGTGGAAACCATGACCAAACGTCTTTCAAAAAGGGATCTGAACATTATAACGGCTTTTAGCGGCGAAGAGGCCCTTGAACGGCTGAACAATCACCGCAATACCGATGTTGTCATTCTGGATGTCAAGATGCCGGGAATGACCGGTATTGAAACACTGGCAAAGATCAGAGACCAATTCCCCTTGACCGAGGTGATCATGCTCACCGGCCACGCCACCGTGGAGTCTGCCATAGAAGGGATGAAGCTGGGCGCTTTTGATTATTTGATGAAGCCGTGTGAAATCGAACAGCTCATGGCCAAAGTTCAGGAAGCTGCCAATAAAAAAAGAGACCACGAAGAAAAAATCAGAGAAGCCCGGGTCCGGGAAGCCCTTTCGGTACATGGCCTGGAATAAGGTTAAAGAGCCTTTGATAACCACTAGTGCCGATGTCGTTAAATTATTCAGCCAATGAAGGGTTAATATATTGAGTTGCCGATTGACGACGCAGGTTTTATCCATTATAAGTAGTTGGTGTATTTAATAATATGTTTGATATGGCATGGGTAGAAAGAAGGAAGTTCCTATACTGCTAAATAATATCTCATAGACAGATTGATGCTGAAAGTATTGGGAAAGATAAGTCTTCGATCCAGAATATTATTAAATGTTATCGCTTTGTTGGTCATTACGATCATGGGCGCTCTGTTGATGGTCGGGTACACATACCGGATGGAAGGGCTCTTGACCCGGATCATCGATAACTACATGAAGGGACTCCAGGCGGCCCAATCCATGGAAATTGCGCTGGCCAATCAAAAAGGATTTGCATCCTACTATCTGTTGGATGGAAAACCAAACTGGCTTACACAGATGGAGAAATACCGCCGTATTTTTGAAAATAAACTTGAAGAAACCCAGCTTCTTGCCACAACAGCAGAAGAAAGAAAAGTTCTGGAACTTATAGAATCCGAATACAACAAATACATATCCGGTAAAGATCAGGTTGTGGATTATTATAAGTCCGGAGATCGCGAAAATGGTATAAAACTCCACGAAAAAGTGCGGGAATACTTTTTTGAGATTCTCAAGCATTCAGATGACTGCAAAGCGCTTTTTAGGAAAAAAACGTTAATTGTTAAAGAACAAAGCCTTAATCAGGCAAAAAAACTCAGAATTGTTGCCGGATCGGCAGTATTGATGATTCTTTTTTTGGGTGTCATACTGGCTTTCCGTTTGCTGCATGATATTCTCGATCCCATACGCAGGCTGGCTTTGGAAACAGATCGACATAACGGCTCACAAAACGAAGGAAACGAGGTAAAGACACTCAGCAGGCGGGTACATGATTTGCAAAAAACATACACTGAAACCCAATCCGAACTGGAGAAAAGCCGGGAACACCTCTTGCAGTCTGAAAAGCTGGCGCTGGTGGGAAAATTGGCGGCCGGTACCTCGCACAGTATCCGGAACCCGTTAACATCCGTTAAGATGCGCCTATTTTCTCTGGGAAGAAGCCTGGACCTCGACAACAACCAGAAAGAAGACTTTGACGTCATTTCAAAAGAAATCAGCCATATCGATACCATTGTGCAAAATTTCCTCGAGTTCTCGAGACCGCCCAGACTGAAATTTCAGCTCGTTTCACCTTCGGATGTGGTGGATCAGGCGATTCAGCTTTTACAGCATCGATTGGCGTCCTACGAAGTCTTTATCAAGATTCAAAGAAAAGAACCGCTTCCAATGGTCCAGTTGGACCCGGAACAGTTAAAGGAAGTCATCATCAATATCATCATCAATGCCTGTGAGGCCATGGGGCTGGGAGGGTCTATCGTCATTCACGAAAAAACCCTTATTGAGCGGAAAAGAATCAGATCGGTGGTGATTCGGATCAGCGATAACGGGCCCGGTATTCCGGATACCATACAATCGAAAATTATGGAGCCATTTTTCACCACCAAGGAAGAAGGCACGGGGCTCGGATTGAGCATCGCCGCTAGAATCGTTCAAGACCATGGCGGAAGACTGGATATCGAATCAAAGGAAGGGAGCGGGTCAACCTTTATCATTACACTGCCGGCGGAGGAGCCAGACCGTGAGTAACATATTGATAATCGACGATGACGACCAACTTCGAAAAAGTTTCAATAAACTTTTAATCGAAGAGGGCTACCACTGTAAATGCGCGGCTTCCGGCGAAGGCGGTCTGAAAATCATCCGGGAAGCGGTTCCGGACCTGGTCATCCTTGACATGCGCTTGCCGGGAATGAACGGGTTCGAAACCTTCCAGGCCATTCACGAGATGGAACCCAAACTGCCGGTGATCATCATGACCGCTTTCGGCACTACGGAGACCGCCATCGAGGCCACCAAGATGGGGGCATTCGATTATGTTCTTAAACCCTTTGACATTCCTGAACTACTGGTGGTGATCAAACAGGGCCTGGACGCGAGCCGTTTCATGCGTTCTCCGGTGGATGTGGATCCGGTTTTACAAGGAAACGTTCGTGATGCCATCATCGGAAGAAGCAAAGCCATGCAGGAGGTATACAAGGCCATCGGCCGGGTTTCCGAAACAGAAGCAACGGTTTTGATTCGCGGGGAATCCGGAACCGGCAAGGAGCTGGTGGCCCGGGCCGTTTACCAGCACAGCCGGCGTGCCGACCGGCCGTTTCTGGTGATTAACTGTGTGGCCATTCCTGAGAATCTTCTGGAAAGCGAGTTGTTCGGGTATGAAAAAGGGGCATTTACCGGCGCTACCCATCGCCGCATCGGCAAAATCGAGCAGGCGAACAACGGAACCGTTTTTCTGGATGAAATCGGCGATATGCCGCTGAGCATCCAGGCCAAAATCTTGCGGTTACTCCAGGAAAAGAGTATCGAACGACTGGGGGGCAGGAGTACCATTCCGGTAAATGTAAGAATTATCGCCGCTACCAATCGCGACCTCGAATCCGCCATCACCCAGGGCCGGTTTCGGGAGGACCTCTACTACCGACTTAAAGTGGTTTCCATCTTTTTGCCGTCCTTAAAGGACCGGGCGGAAGACATTCCGGCCCTGACGGATTTTTTTCTGGCGCGGTATTCACAAGAAGCAAAGGTCGAAAATCCGGGAATCACCAAGAAAGCCAAAGCCTTTCTTGCCGCGAATCTCTGGAGAGGGAATGTGCGCGAACTGGGCAACACGATCCAAAAGGCCTTAATTTTTAACCGTGGGGCGGCCATTTGTAGAGACGACATCTCCCAGGCGATCCAGGAAAATAGTAGCTGCGATTTTATTAATTTCGAAAAAGGTGAAGAGGCCATTCGCCAGTGGGTTCGCAAAATACTGACGTCGCCATCGGGTGAAAAACGATTTGACGACTGTATGGAGCGGTTCGCCAACATCATTATCAGTGAGGCGCTCAATTTTACCGGCGGAAATCGATCGAAAGCGGCAAAACTCCTTGGCCTTTCAAGACCTACCTTGCACTCCAAGATCGAAAAATTCGGTCTTGAGTTCACCACTTCCGTAAAGGAAGACGCATCGTAGTTTGTACTTTTACATGATGTAAAGAAATCCGACACCCCTTCTCCTTTTATCCCAGATAAACATCTAATCGGTATCAAAAAATAGTACAACTTATCAATATATTAGTCCATCGTTCCATCAACGATCGATTTTGGCATGTCTTTTGCCATTCTATTTCAAAGCCATGCATTAAAAATGCCGGTAAAGCGGATGAAAGGATAATATCAGGGATATCATAACAGAATTTTATTTAAGGAACTTTCTCTGATTTAAAAAGAAAGGAGGGAATGATGACAACACTTATTATCTTTGTCGGTTTTTTGCTTTATTT
>CAZQAF010000058.1:0-22599 GCA_964591175.1 uncultured Desulfobacteraceae bacterium
GTTGACTCCGAAACATGAAACTAACGGACCTTTTTATCCGCCGTCCCGTCCTTGCAATGGTGGTCAATCTCGTTATCATTATAGCGGGGTTGCAGGCGATCCGCTCGCTCAACGTCCGCCAGTACCCCCGCAGCGAAAACTCGGCGGTGACGGTGACCACCATCTATGTCGGCGCCAGCGCCGACCTGGTGCGCGGGTTCATCACGACACCGCTGGAACGCGCCATCGCGGCGGCCGACGGCATCGATTATATCCAGTCGGAAAGCAGTCAGGGTAAATCGACCATCACCGCACGCCTCAAGATCAACTACGACCCGATCAAGGCGCTCTCGGAAATCAGTTCCAAGGTAGACCAGGTCCGAAATGACTTGCCTCCGGAAGCCGAAGTGCCCGTCATCAATGTCGAGTCGACCGACACCCAGTTTGCCTCAGCCTATCTCAGTTTTACGTCCAAGATTTTAAAACAAAATGAAATCACCGATTATCTCGTCCGCGTCGTGCAGCCGAGACTTTCAGCCGTCGATGGCGTACAGCGCGCCGATATCCTCGGCGCCCGCACCTTTGCCATGCGCGTCTGGCTCAAGCCCGACCGAATGGCTGCGCTTAACATCAGCCCGATGCAAGTGCGCCAGGCTCTGGCTGCCAACAACTACCTCGCCGCAGTCGGACAAACCAAAGGTTCCCTCGTCCAGGTCAACTTGACCGCGAACACCGATCTTCGCTCCGTTGAGGAGTTCAAGCGTCTTGTCATTCGAAAACAGGGCGGCGCCACGGTGCGATTGGAGGACATCGGCGATGTCGTTTTGGGTGCGGAGAATTATGATGCGGAGGTACACTTCTCCGGGCAAACCGCCGTATTCATGGGCATCTGGCCGCTGCCCAACGCCAATTCCCTTGATGTGATCCGCCGCGTGCGAACCGAGATGGCGGGAGTCCAAAAGGATCTGCCCATCGGTATGCAGGCGCGCGTCGCCTACGATGCAACCACTTATATTCACAACGCCATTTATGAAGTGCTCAAAACCCTTAGCGAAACCCTGCTCATCGTTATCATCGTCATTTTCCTGTTCCTCGGCTCCGTTCGATCGGCGCTCATTCCCGTAGTGGCCATTCCCCTGTCTCTTATCGGCGCGGTGTTCCTGATACAGGTGTTCGGTTTTACCATCAACCTTCTCACTTTGCTGGCCATCGTGCTGTCTGTGGGGCTTGTGGTCGATGATGCCATCGTGGTGGTGGAAAACGTGGAGCGGCATTTGAGCCTGGGGCACTCACCCTTTGACGCTGCCTTGCTCGGCGCCCGGGAACTCGTCGGTCCCATCATCGCCATGACAGTGACGCTGGCGGCCGTCTATACACCCATCGGTTTTCAAGGCGGCCTTACGGGCTCCCTCTTTCGCGAGTTTGCCATCACCTTGGCGGGTGCGGTCATTATTTCCGGGATTGTCGCCCTCACACTCTCGCCCATGATGTCGTCCAAGATACTGAAACCCGGGTTGACGGAGCGGGGCCTTTCAGGTAAAATATCTCGTGGTTTCAATCGTTTTCGTGAATTCTACGGCCGCCGGCTCAATGCCACCCTCGACTCCCGTCCCGCCGTATATATGGTGTGGATCGCTGTGAGCCTGCTGACCATCCCCATGTTCATCATGTCTCCAAAGGAGCTGGCGCCCACTGAAGACCAGGGCGTCATTTTCGGCATCATCGATGCAGCGGCCGATTCCACACTCGACCAGAACAGCCGGTATGCCGCGGCAGTCAACCGGGTTTTTCTCGGTGAACCGGAGTCCAACTTCACTTTTCAGATTACGTATCCGAGCTCCGGTTTCAGCGGCATGGTTTTGAAGCCGTGGGACGAGCGCAAACGCACTGTCTTTCAAGTGCTGCCCGACGTCCAGAAAAAGCTCCATGCCATCACGGGAATCCGGGTGTTGCCGGTGACGCCTCCCGCGCTCCCGGGCGGCGGTCGGTTTCCGGTGGAATTCATTCTCGCATCCACGGCCGACCTGGACCAGATCCTGGACTTTGCCAAACAGATCCAGCTCAAAGCGATAAAAAGCGGTCTGTTTGCTTTTCCGCCGATCATCGACGTCAAAATCGATCAGCCCCAGTCGGAACTCGTCATCGATCGCGATATGGTGGCGGACCTGGGTCTCAACCTTCAGCAGGTCGGTGCCGACCTGGCATCGATGTTGGGCGGAAATTACGTCAACCGCTTCAGCATTGCCGGCCGCAGCTACAAGGTTATTCCGCAAATCAAGCGCATGGACCGTCTCAATCCGGATCAGCTTAAAAACATTTACATTACCGGACCGAACGGACAGCTCGTACCCCTCAGCACGGTTTCTACGATCCGCAACGCCACCGTTCCGCGCACCCTGAACCGCTTCCAGCAACTTAACGCCGTTACGATCAGCGGCGTCAGCGTCCGGCCCCTTGACGAGGCGCTGCGCTATCTGGAGGGTGAAGCCGCCAACATCCTGCCAAAAGGATATGTGATCGATTATACGGGAGAATCGCGCCAGCTGCGCACCGAGGGGAATAAGTTTCTCCCGGCATTCGGGCTTGCCGTGGTCCTTATCTTTCTCGTGCTTTCGGCCCAGTTCAACAGTTTCCGAGATCCCTTCGTCATCCTCGCAGGCTCGGTGCCGCTGGCGATGTTCGGCGCGCTTATCTTCACCTTCCTGAAAATGCCCGATCCGAATATTCCCTTCTGGACCCGCGGCTGGACGACCACGCTCAATATATATTCACAGGTAGGGCTCGTAACCCTCGTCGGCCTGGTGTCCAAAAACGGCATACTCATTGTCGAGTTCGCCAACAAGTTGCAGGTGCAGGGACAATCCAAACGTGAAGCCGTCCACGAAGCGGCCCTGACCCGCCTGCGCCCGATTCTCATGACGACCGGGGCCACCATCGCCGGTCACTTTCCGCTGACGCTGGTCACCGGCGCCGGAGCCGCCGCCCGTAACTCAATCGGTCTTGTCCTTGTGGGCGGCATGGCCGTCGGCACGCTCTTTACCCTTTTTGTCATCCCGTCCATCTATATGCTGGTCGCCCGCGACCACTCCAAGGACCTCTCCGTCGAGGCTGCCGCATCCAAAGTGTAGGACGCAAATCGAACATCGCTAAAAGTCATTCAAGACTTCAACTTTCTTTTCGACAAACAGATAAAAAGCAAATCTGTGCCCGTCGCTGTAATATTTGACTTCGTCCTTAAAATGTTCTATTATATGAATTAAAATTTTTTCAGCGAAAGGGCAAAGCTGTCGAAAGGCAGTGACGCAAAGCCACGGGTCAACAGCGACAAAGGCCGAGACCTTTGAAACATGATAGCCGGGCTACCGAAGGTACCAGATAACGCCTTCATCCTATCGGGTATTGAGGCGTTTTTCATTTTCATAGGTGAAGTAATGAAAAAAATTACAGTTACCCCTGGAAATCAGTTGAGAAAAGAGATCATCAATTACCTGATTGACTTTCCATTATTTGATGCGCTCGAGGGAAACCAACTCAATATTGTTGCAGAGAATATGAATTATTTTGAAATCGACAAAGGTGAAATCCTTTTTAAAGAAGGGGATAAAGGAGATTATATCTGTTTTGTGCTGGATGGTGTCATAGATGTTCTTAAAAAATCCGTCACCGGCGACAGTGTTGTAATTGCCGTTTTACCCAAAGGTCGTTCCTTTGGCGAAATGTCTATTCTTGATAACTTTCCCAGATCGGCGACGGCAAAAGCCCGCACAAAATCCGCTTTACTTACTTTAACCCGGATGAGTTTCGAGAACATACTTAAGGACTATCCTCAAATCGGCATAACAATTCTCAAAGGAATCTCAAGGATGCTGAGCCAAAATCTGCGTCAAACATCCTCTAAACTTGCTGACTACATATTGCCCATTGCATGATTTAAATTAAAAAAAGACGGTGTCGTTTGACCCCGTCTATGTCATTGAAAAATAACAGCTTCTGTAATAAACTTCCTTAACACGTGATACCGCTATAGGACTTTTGGTTGTCTGTTTCGTTTCTAATTTCATCGATCGGAAGACTTCTATCACATGCACACCTACGATCTTTGTCCGATCTTCTTTCCGGCAAATATGCTGTATATGAAAACTCCCTCCTGTCAATGCCTAAGCGTCTGTCTTTATGATCTTTTACGCCTTCACCGTTTACAGGACAATTCTTTGGTCTCGTTTTAAATGTAGAATCATTGCTGATATGCATGTGCCTTGACCTTTGAAAAGAAAAACAGATGAGTTATCAGGAAAAGATTTTAAGCCATAAATATAATCCACCCATTAAAATTAAAAGCGGTACCAGAACGTTTATAATTTCCACAGCTTATCTCCGACGATCACCGTTTACTTCAATTCCGCCCGAACAGGTATTGATATCCGACACGCTGCTGATGAGATTAGAAAGAATTCATAGGTTATAAATTCTTAAGCAATTTCCTTGCCAAAATATGGCCGCAAGACGTAACAAATTCTTGGCATATCGATTAATAGGGCGAATATAACATGTTATACTATGACACGTCTCAAATTTACATGTAGACGATATCCATTAAAATACCTTTAAAATCGACTAAATCGTTCAAATTTTTGAACCCTTTTAATGGCCACATTGTATATTTTATTAATATTATTTCAAAAAGTCGCTGTGTCGCCGATTAAAATTTTTGAACCCTATTGGGAGCCAACCATATAAACCCTCAGATAATAACGAAGAATTGCACTTTCTCTTGATTCAAATTTTTGAACCCGTATATCACATGGTCGACTATCTCAATGGGGTCAATTCATTTTAAAGCAAATAGCGCATGAAGAATTGGCCCGGTCTTTAAAATACTTATCTAAAAGTAAATTAAAAAAGAAAAAGACAGGGAATCGAGACGTCAATATGTTGAGATTGGGTGGGTACCATGGAATAGGTCGCGTTCATACAGAAATTTCACAGCTCTGTGTTGATGTCAACTACATCTTGCTTTTTTCCTTCTGATATCTGAGGTGTCAAGGGTCCTATTTTAGCCAATCCGATAATTGGATAAGATTTTTTATTTCAACATCTGGTTTCGGTTATTTGACAACCGGGCCTCCTCCGGCGCCGATTCGTTTGATCCTGTTGACCATGTCCTTGAAACTGATACGGTTGTCCGGATTTTGATTAACGATGTTTACTCCTGAAAAGGCGCCTCTTTTTACGAGGTACTCTGTACCGCCTTCCTTGATGGTGCCGTTGACCTTGAACACGTCGTTTTCGAGTGAGGCCCTGATCCCGATCTTCTCATAGGGAAATGTTTTGAAAAAAGAGGCAAAGGCCCCCGCCAATCCCATGAAAGGACTCTGGCCCCCGCCGATTTGCGCAATGTTGTCCACAGCCTTAATGCTGATTTTTTGGGGGATTCCCTTTTTTCGAACCGTTTCCAGCAATAGACTGAACCGCTGGGGCTGGCCGTAGGCCATCTCTGCATTTTGAAGATCTCCCTCCAACACCCCTTCGATCTTTCCGAATGCCGTGCCCGTCGTCATTTCAGACAATAACAGGTCTTTCCATTTTGCATTGAATTTAAAGACCGGCGCGGGCGTAAAAATCCCCGAAGCACCCAAATCGGAAAAAATGATGCTGCCGCCAAATGCCGTTGCCTTAAGCTTTCCCAGGCTGGTAATGGTATGATTTTCGTATCGGACAGGGTCCAGGATGCCGGTTAAGAACCCCTTTAAAGGACGTGTCCAGATCTTGGACAAAAGGGGCTCGAGCTTTATGTTGCCGAATGCCAGGCGTGTTTGGACGGAAAGATCCGGACCGAAGAGATCTTTGACATGCACGGCTCCCAGATTAAGATCTCCGCCGGGCACCTTGATATGGGCCGGAGATGCCACGAACATCCGGTTCGGACCGATATCCAGAGAAAGATTCAGCGGCTGTTTTTGCAAAAGGGGAACCGTCACGGATTGAACCTTTAATCCGCCTTTAAGCGTCTTGACAGGGATTTTTGTCGATGAGGTCCGATACCAGACCGGCAGATCGAGGTAGATCCCTTTTAAATCGATCCCCTTTTCGGGCAAGGAAAGGCGTCCCTCAATCCACCCGGTGCGTCCCGTGACTTCCCGTGCACTCGGCGTTTCTTTTAATCTGAATGTTGCAGAAACGGTTCCGCCTGTTTCAAGGGTTGCCAGAAAAGGTTTTTCCGTCTTGTAAGGCTCCTGCAGAAAATTATAAATTATCGGCTTCAAAGGCGTTTTAGGCAGGATCACCGTGAAATCGGCTTTGGTTTTTGCCGGCGACTGATTGAGGATTCCCCGTATTTCAAGCGGGAGGATGCCCGTTAGATCGAATCGAAGTTTGGAAATTTCCAACCGTCTTTTTTGAAGATCGTAGCCACATTTTACGGATGTGACCATGGGGTTTTTCTTCAGGTTCAGATAATAACGATCATAAAGGATCTCGCCGGCGTTGGCGTCCGTATCCGCTGAAAACCTCATGATGGAAAGGTTTAAATCCACAACACCTTTGATTGCCGATTTTATGGAGATGTTTTCTCCGATAGCACTGCTGTCTTTATTTTGAAAAGCAAAATCATCAAAAGAAAGCTTTGCATGGATCTGCCAGGGTCCGGATACAGGTTTTTCGACATCGATCCGGATGGCATCACGAACCTTAAAATTCCAATCCAAAGGAAGCAGGTGAAATGCGTTCGCTGCATGGAGAAGCCCGGTATTGTTTCCATGAATTGACAGGTTGAGAATACGTTTGCGGAGACGGGCGGCAAGCAAAATATTTTTCAGACCCATTGCCTCGAAACGGATTTTCGGCAGTTCAAATAATCTTTTCCCCAAATCCATGCGGCCGTCCGGGATATGGGCGCGGATTTCTCCGATCAAAATGTTCCGGGTGCCGGCGGGGATCTTTGCCTTGGGGATCTGGACGGTCACATCCGCAATTTCGATCACCGGATATTGGCTCGAAACCCTTTGTGCGCTGATATCGATATCGAGAGGCGCGAGCAGATACCCCATCTTTTTAGTCAAAGACAAACCCCTGACATGAAGTTTGGGGGCGACAAAGGCAATCTTTTGTTGGCTCAAATCATACATCAGCCCGGTTTCGATGGACAATGATTGTGCGGCGGCCGTTATGGAATCCGGCGATGATCCCGTCTTTTTCAAATTAGGAGGGGATGCAATGCCTTGGCAGTGAACTTTAAGATCTTCGAACTTGAATGTTTTTTGAGCATGGGTATACGTAAATTTTGATGCCGCATCCGTGCGTTGAACCGCCAGTTGCGGATCTTGAAGTCTCATGTTTTGAGATTGAAGCGTGCCGCTGAACTTGAGATCTTTGATGTCAAAGGTTTTGTCGAAAAAGATATTGACCTTCGGCGCGATAAAATTCATATGACGGCTGGAATTGTCGGCGTTAAGCGCAAAGGACAAAGACAGCGGTTGGTCGGCAGCGACTGCGGCATGGATTTTATGGGCTCGGATTGATTGACCGCCCACAACGGCAGAGATGCTTCCGTCAAGAAGCTCCCCTGACTGAAACCGGATATTTCGGAAAAAAAAGAACCCGATAAAGTCCCGAACCATTCCGGCCGGAAGAGAAGGACTTTTTTTCGCCGGCAAGATGCCGGGGAATTTGAACCCGTCAGGCAAAAGATCAAGATACAGGCCGGATATTTGTATATTTTTAAGAACAAGGGATCTGTTTCCCCACGGCCCCTCAACCGCCATATCCACTCTGATGAAAGGAATCTCCATGGAGAAGGCCTGCCCGTCTTTTAGGGGTTTGAAAGAAATGCCTTTGGCCTCTAAGACCATGGGCTTTAAAGAATAGGAAACTTTTTTTATGCTGCAGGATGCGCCCGTGGATGCAGAAAGCGATCTTACGAATATCGGTTTGACGAGGTCCGGATGATAATAGAGGTAAAGGCCGGTGGCTGAAACAAGAATCGCAACAACACCCAGGGTGATGCCTGAAACCAGGAAAATTTTTTTAATCAGTGCCATCATCGTCCATTGAATTCGGTACTATCCGTTGTTTTTCTTGTGAATCGCGTAAAAACTTGATATGAAAATCAAAACAGGTGATAACATGCCGAATTACGGTTCATCCCACATGCCGGAAAGCCCCTCCTCGTCCATCCATACGAGCATGATAGCGCCGGGTATCCTTGGAGTCAAGATTATCGGCCGGCTCGATTCGATGAGCACGGGCAGTATTTGGCGTAAAACAAACATGGAGCTTGACAGAACATCGCCCAAGCAGGTGATTGTCGATGCTTCTGAAGTTGAATATTGTGACGGTTCGGGCATCGGCTATTTGTTTGAATTGCGACGGCGCCTGGAAAAAGGCGGCGGCGAATTAACCATTCGCGGGCTTCATAAAGAGTTTCAACAACTGCTGGATCTTTTTAAGCCTTCGGAATTCGAAGAATCACCGGGAATCAAACCCGAATCCGTCGGCTTTTTCGAAAAGATCGGACAGTCCACCTGCAACATCTGTGAAGAAGCCCGCGTGCTGGTCGAATTTGTGGGAGAAACCGGTACGGCGCTGCTCAAGGCCTTGCTCCACCCAAATCAGGTGCGCTGGAAAGAAGCCTTTTTAGTGGCGGAAACCGCGGGTGTAAATGCGCTGCCCGTTATTACCCTCATCGGTTTTCTGATGGGTCTGATCATGGCATTCCAGGCGGCCATTCCCATGCGCCAGTTTGGTGCGGTAATTTATGTGGCCAACCTCGTCGGGCTCTCCATGGTCCGGGAACTCGGTCCGCTCATGACCGCCATTGTTCTGGCCGGGCGGTCCGGCTCTGCCTTTGCCGCAGAGCTCGGCACCATGAAAGTCAACGAAGAAATTGACGCGCTGATCACCATGGGACTCGATCCCGTAAGATTTTTGGTGGTGACCCGGCTCCTTGCCGCGGTTATCATGACGCCGCTTCTGACCCTTTTTGCAGATCTAATCGGCGTTTTGGGAGGATCCATTGTCCTGATATCTTTGGGCTATTCTTTAGCCACCTATTTTAAACAGATTTTCTCCATGGTCACGTATGTTGACCTGCTGGGGGGGCTATTCAAATCGATTGTTTTCGGTCTTTTGGTCGCGGGTATCGGGTGTTTACGGGGCCTGCAGACGGAAATCGGCGCCAGCGCCGTCGGGGAATCCACCACCCGGGCGGTTGTCGGCGGAATTGTGCTGATCGTTGCCGTAGACGGCATCTTTTCGGTGGTGTATTATTATCTAGGCATTTGAAGGCTTATGGATCCGGTCCAAGATACGATTATCGGGGTTGAAAAAATTACAGCGGGCTACAAAAATACGATGATATTGCAAGATGTTTCTTTCGAGGTCAAACGCGGTGAAATTTTTATCATTCTGGGTGAATCCGGCAGCGGAAAAAGCACCCTGTTGAAGCTGATGATCGGTCTTAACAAACCACTTTCCGGCAGCATCTTCATCGAGGGACAGGACATCGTATCCGCCGAGGGCGATGAACGCCTGGCGATTCTCAGAAAATTCGGGATCATGTATCAAAGGGGCGCTCTCTTCGGCTCCATGACACTGCTCGAAAACGTCCGGCTTCCCCTGGAAGAGTTTACCGATCTTCCGCATGGCGCCATGGATCTCATTGCCCGGATGAAGTTGAGCCTGGTCGGTCTGAAAGAATTTGGCGGTCTTTTGCCGGCTGAACTCAGCGGCGGAATGCAAAAGCGGGCTGCCATTGCAAGGGCAATGGCCCTCGATCCTCGAATCCTTTTTCTGGATGAACTCTCGGCAGGGTTGGATCCCATCACTTCAGCGGAACTGGATCACCTGGTTCTCAGCCTTGCCAACAACCTCGGCATTACCTTTGTCATCGTGACCCATGAGCTTTCGAGCATATACGCGATTGCCGACCGGGTCATCATGTTGGATAAAGAACTCAAAGGTATTCTGGCCATAGGCTCTCCCCGGGATCTGAGAGACCACAGCGAAAATGCGTTTGTACGGCGCTTTTTAAACCGGCAGGGGATTTCCGATGCACCTTTGGAAAAATTTTAACCGAACGGATTGCTGAATCCTTGATCGAAAAAGAATATGAGCGCTCAAGCCAATTATTTTAAAATCGGATTGTTTGTCGTCGTCGCATCGGTCATCGGCGTTGTTTCGATCCTTGTATTGGGAGCCGGATCGTTTTTTCAAAAAAAGGTTCTTATCGAGACTTACTTTGTAGAGTCCGTGCAAGGCCTGGAAGTCGGCGCGCCCCTACAATTCCGGGGTGTTCGCGTCGGTAAGACCACGGAAATTACGCTGGTGGGAAAAGCGTACAATACCGATCGCCAATATGTACTGATTCGGGCCGCCTTGTTCCCGGATATGTTCAGGATTACCTGCCCGCCGCCAAACGGATCCAATCTGAATAAACAGGTCGAAAAAGGGTTACGGATCCGGCTGAGTTTCCAGGGGTTAACCGGTTCGGCACATCTCGAGATGGATTACATGAACTCGAAACGGTATCCGCCTTTGAAAATCGACTGGAAACCCGAGTATTGTTATATTCCTTCCGCTCCCAGCACCATCCAGCGCCTCAGCGTCGCTGTTGATAAAATTTTGAAGAATTTGGGAAGCTTGGATTTCAAAACCATTGCCACGAATCTCAATACTTCTCTTACGGATTTAAGCCGGACTTTGTCCCAGGCGAACCTGGGAAAGGTCAGCGGACAGGCCCAAGCTTTGCTTTCGGAGCTCAGAGAAACAAACCGGCAGGTTTTCGATCTTCTGAAAAATCCGAAAATAAAGTCCCTTCTCCCCGACGCAGCGGCAACCATGGCTGCCTCACGCCGAATCCTGGAAGGTACGGAGAAGCCCATGTCGCAATTGCGCGACGCTTTTAAAAAAGTTTCGGCCGGCCTGGACACGCTTTCGACCCAAATGAAGACCATAACCCATGATACCACGGACAGCGCTGCTCACTTGAAAACAATATTGCGCCGCGTGGACGACCTTATTTCCGATCAGCAGCCGGATATCGAAGCGGCCATTGAAAATATACGCCGCATTTCCGAGAATCTCAGGGAAATCACGGAAAATGCAAGGAAATATCCCTCCCAGGTGTTGTTTGGAGAGCCTCCGCCGCATTCTAAAACCGGAGAAAGATAATGAAGAAAAAAACACTTGTGATTTTTTTTATCGGGCTTTTCGCGCTGCTTTTTCTATTGACAGGATGCTTCAGTGTCAGCAAAAGCTACCCTGAAAAACATTACTTTGTTCTAAGCGCGGCGATGAGCAAGAAAATGTCGCCGTCAACATCAAATGCGGTGCTTAAAATTCAAAGATTCCGCGTTTCCCCTCAATTTGACGGCCAAAGTTTTGTGTACAAAATAGGCAATCTCCATTTTAAATCGGATTTTTATAACGAATTTTTCATTCCGCCGGGTTTGATGATTTCAGAAGAAGTCGAAAAATGGCTTGCAGGATCCGGCCTGTTTAAATATGTTATGGGATTTTCAAGCCCTGTTGAACCCACCTTTGAATTGGACGGTGTGGTCAGCGCCCTTTATGGCGATTACAGCGATATCGAGACACCCAAGGCCGTGCTGGAGATACAGTTTTTCCTCGTTCGAAAAGTGTCTTCCCGGCCGGTTATCGTTTTTGGAAAGACGTATCATGAAGAAACACGTGTAAAAGGAAATTCTCCGGATGCTCTGGTTTCCGGCTGGAATCTGGCCCTTGAACACATCCTCACCCGATTCGAAGCCAGTTTAAAAAACCTTGATTTAAATGAAAGAAAAACATCATGAATACATTAACATCACCTCAAAACAAGGCGGGCCGGGCCCCTCTGATCCGGAGCAGATTCCTGGCTGTTTGCGGTATTATCTTCATGTTATCGGCAGGCGGACCCCTGAAATCCTTTTCGGCTATTAATCGGGCGACGTCACCCGGATCCTTTTCACATCTGGTTAAAATCGCCAATCCGTCGGTGGTCAATATCAGTGCCGTCAAAATCATCAAAGAGGAACGAGAAGCGCCGATGCCCTTCGGTCCCAACGATCCCATGAAAGATTTTTTTGAACGTTACTTTGGCGGCCAGATACCCAAAAAATACAAGCAGAAAAGTCTGGGCACCGGTTTCATTATCGATCCAAAAGGCTATATTTTAACCAACGATCATGTGATTGCCCAGACCGACGAGATCAGAGTTCGTACGGCGGACAATAAAGAATATGACGCCCAAATCGTCGGCCGGGACCCCATGACCGATCTGGCGCTGATTCGCATCCAATCGGACAAGCCTTTCATTCCCCTGGTTCTAGGTGACTCGAACCAACTGGAGGTCGGCGACTGGGTGGTTGCCATCGGCAATCCGTTCGGGCTGGGAAATACAGTGACGGCCGGCATCGTCAGCGCAAAATACCGGCAGATCGGCGCCGGCGCTTATGATAATTTTATTCAAACCGATACCCCCATCAATCCGGGAAACAGCGGAGGGCCTTTATTGAATACCGCCGGTGAAGTTATCGGGATCAATACGGCTATTTTTTCCCAAAACGGCGGCAGTGTCGGTATCGGATTCGCCATCCCTGTCAATATGGTCAAAACCCTCCTGCCTCAGCTTGAAAAAGGGAAAGTGATCCGGGGATGGATCGGCGTCACCATTCAGAAAATAACTCCCGCACTCAAAGATAAGTTCGATTTGCCGGATGAAAAGGGCGCCCTGGTATCGGATGTTGTTCCAAAAGGCCCGGCCGAAGAATCCGGCATCAAGCGCGGCGACGTGATTATCGCCTTTGACGGTGAACCCATCCATGAAAGCAGAGAACTGCCGTATGCTGTCGCTTCGACAGCGGTGGGCAAAACTGTTGCCGTTGAGATTATTCGCAACGCTGAGAAAAAAACGCTTCAGCTCAAGGTCAGTGAGTTGAAAACATCGGAAGAAGAACCTCAGCAGACGCCCGCAAGCGAAGCCGGTTTAGGACTGACCCTGCAGGAGATTACGCCTGAACTTGCACAACAATATGACTTGGCAAAAACCAGCGGTCTTGTTATTGTCAATGTTGAAAACAATTCTCCGGCAGCCGATGCCGATTTGAGAACCGGAGATATTATTCTCGAAATCGACCGTATGCCGATTAAAAGCATTGCGGCATTCAACCGCAAGATCAGCCGGTATAAAAAAGGAAACACGATTCTCTTTTTGATCAATCGCGATGGATCAAGTCGTTTTCTGACACTCACAATTTCCGAATAAAGTGCTCATTGAAAGGAGGTTTGTATGGCGAAAATTTCTGGTGTCGTTTTTTTTATTTTTCTCTGCTTGCTGGTTACGGCGGCGTTTTCTGCCGAAAACCAGGGAGAAGAAATATTTAAATCAAAAGGCTGCATTTTTTGTCACAAACAAAAAATGACCTCCGGCACGATTCCTTCCCTTTTTGATTTAGCCAAAGCGTATAAAGGCAAAAATGAACAACTTATCCGATATTTTAAAGGAGAGGCCGATCCGATTATCAAACCGGAAAGGGCTGTCATAATGAAGAGGCAACTCAGGAAGACAAAAGCCTTGTCCGATTCCGAACGGGCGGCTTTGGCGGATTTTATTTTGAGTCATTGACCTAAAATTCATTTATAATTGTCTTTCCGGTGCCATTATTTTGAAGTATACTCCTTGCCGGTATTGCACACGTTGTTTCGGCGTGCATGGGGATACCAGCGGATAATAAAATATTATTGTTTTCATAATATTTACAGCTAAAAGGAGTTTAAAATGTCCATTATCACCATCTCAAGAGGATCTTACAGCCATGGGAGAGAAGTTGCCGAAAAAGTTGCGAAAGCGCTAAATTACCAATGTGTATCACGGGAAATTCTCCTGGAAGCATCGGAACAATTTCATATCCCGGAAATGAACCTCGTTCGGGCGATTCACGATCCTTTTTCCGTGTTCAATCGATTCACTTACGGGAAGGAAAAGTACATTGCTTATATACGCGCCGCTCTTTTAAAATGCGTTCAGAAAGACCGTGTTGTCTATCACGGCCTGGCCGGTCATTTTTTCCTTCAGGATATTCCTCATGTTCTCAAAATTCGTGTCATTGCAGACCTGGAAGACCGGGTGAAAGAAGAAATGAAGCGTGAGGGAATTTCCGCCGAAGAAGCACAATATATCCTGAAAAAAGATGATGATGAGCGTCGCAAATGGGGTCTTCAGTTATACGGTTATGATACGGTGGACTCCAGTCTTTACGACCTGGTTGTTCATATCAAAAGAAAAAAAGTGGAAGACGCAGTGGATCTTATATTATATGCCGCAAAAATGCCCTGCTTTCAGACAACGCCCGAATCCCAAAAGATTATCGATGATTTGACGCTGGCCGCCGAGGTAAAAGCCGCTCTGGTTAACGAATTCCCCTCCTCAGAGGTTAACGCCAAAGACGGCAATGTCCGCATTACAATAGAGGTCCGATTGAGCAATCAGGCAAAAACTACAGATGCGATAAAAGCCATTGTAGCGGGGATAGAGGGTGTTAAAACGGTTGACGTATACGCATCTCCTTTAATCGGTGTCGATTAACGCCTGTAATACGGCATCGCCTCGGGGATATATCTTTCGATATCCGCGATCCGGGTCGCAGGGGCAGGATGTGTGGACAGGAATTCCGGTGTTCTCGTTTTTTCCCCCCGGTTCATTCTTTCCCAGAACGGCACCGCGGCCCGCGGGTCGTAACCCGCTCTGGCCATGAGCATCAAGCCGATTCGGTCCGCCTCGCTTTCCTGAAGCCGGCTGTAAGGCAGCAACACGCCCACACTGGTTCCCACGCCGTAAACCGTCATAAAAAGTTCCCGGGTCTGATTGGGTTTTTGTGCCAAGGCCGCTGACAACGCCACAGCCCCCATATTGGCTAAAAGCGCCTGGCTCATTCTTTCATTGCCGTGTTGGGCAATGGCATGCCCCACCTCATGACCCAAAACCACCGCAAGACCGTTTTCATCCTTTGTATAAGGGAGTATTCCGGTATAGACGGCCGCCTTGCCGCCGGGCATGACCCAGGCATTCACCACCTTGTCGTCCTGAATGAGATTAAATTCCCATTGGTAATTGCGGATCTGATCTTCCCGGCCCATATCCGCAAGGAATGCTTCGGCTGCTTTGGCGATTCTGTTGCCGACTTTTCTGACCATGCGAACCTTGTCTTGGTCTGTAGAAAGTTTATTCTTATCAATAACCTGTCGGTATTCTTTCAAACTCATGGTCATCAGTTCGGATTCCGGCACCAGCTGAAGGCTTCTTCTCCCTGTAATGGGAACCTGGGTGCACCCGATAAAAGCCGAACCTGTTATCATAATCAGGATGAAACATAACACAGGCCACAAAAAGGTTATTCGCAAGTCTGACGTTTTCATTTCTACTCTCCGTGAGTTAAAGGCAGATCGCCAAAGGCCGGTGTTTAAGAGCATCCTTCCAAAAGAACCATTATTCTTAACAAATTGCTCTTTATAATAAATTATGGTAAAAAACAAAAGATGAAAATTCAAAATGCCCAATTAACAAAGGATCAGGCCGACACGCCTTTAATCATGCAATTAAAGCGAAAACACCGCTGGATTGCAGAGTATGTCGATGGACAGCATATCAACGTTCCGTGCAATGGTTTACACTATAAGGCATCTCAAAATTAGGATTTTCATTCGAGATCTCCCGCCCAAGAACGGCGGGACAAGAACGCGAGGCCAAGGATCAACCCGCAGGCATACTATCGTATGTCGAGGACTTGATGCTAGGGCTCAACGCCGATGCTTGTCCGCCTCACCGCCAGCGGCATCTTCGACCGGCGGATCGTACGAAAAGACTTTTTTGAGATGGCTTATATGGACACGGCTTAAATAGGTATTATTTTGTCAGAAAGTGAATCCGTATATTTCAGCTACCTTATTTTGATCTGACTAACCCTGGACGCTAAATGTTTAAGGAGAATCGATCATGAAAAGAAATCCGATCCTTATCGCCATATTGTTGTTTACCTTTATCACCGCCGGCTGCGCCACCAGCTACAAAATAAAGCCCTTACCCCTTAAAACGCCGTCGTCTTTCCCGAACATGGTAAACGTCGCCGGCAGCCAGGTAGCAGCTGAGGCTTTTACAGATCCCAAAACGGCCAAGGAAACCTTTGGATTCGACATATTGGGCGCCGGTATGCTGCCGGTCGAGGTCGTTTTCGACAATCGCGGAACCCATCCCATTGAAATCGTAGCCAATCAGACATTTTTAGAGGATGCCAAAGGAAATCTGTGGCCGATTTTAAGTAACAAAATCGCTTATGAGCGGGCCACCAAATACGCCGAAACCAAGAAAATTTTTAAAGAAGGGGCCTATAGCGGCTTTTTGGGCGCGGCGGCGGGCACATTAATTGGCGGGGCCATCGGGATTGTTTCCGGCTCGAATGTCGGAGAAGCCGCCGGCAAAGGCGCGGCCATGGGCGCAGCCGCAGGCGCAACTATAGGCGGTGCCAAGGCATATGCCTCTAATGACGCCCGCCGGGAGATCATATCCGACTTGCGGGCAAAATCACTCGAAAACAAACCCGTTGAACCCAAAGATCTGGCGTACGGTTTTCTCTTTTTTCCGGGAGAAGCCAAAACAGCGAAAAGTCTGCGCCTCCAGATCCGTGAAACCGATACCGGCAAGGTGCATGTGCTGAATATGAACTTTTAAATGTTTCTTTACCTATCAGAATTCAGGCAATTTCACAAGGTGAAATTAGCCCTGCTTCAGAAACGCACACGAATTCACAATGGAAAGGACAGCGTTTATTGTTCCTTTATTTCTTTTGATTCCGCCGTCGGATCCAGTTCATTGCTAATTGAGCTGTTGCCCTCATAAACTTGTTAAATATTATACATCTAAAAGGTTAGAAACAAGTTTCTTCCCTTCACATTAAATACAAACAATTGTCTTAAAACCCTTTTTTAAGACTTCGCTCGGTAGGAAAAATGAAATATAGAACAAACTCTATTTTTAGCGTTTTTCTGTTTTTTACCATTATTATCTGGATCCTAGCACCGGGTCAGGCTTTAGCACAGACTGCATCGAAGGGCGAAGCGTCCCAAAAAACCATAGACCATAAAACGAATGAAACCCAAGCCCCAGCCACAAAAATTAAGGCAGTAGATAAAGCCGGAGCAAGAATTGGAAAGGGTATCGATAAATTTAGTCGCTCGGCTTCTACAAAAATCGGTAAATGGATCGAAGTTGAAGTTTTCGCCGGAATTACCTGGCTCAAACTGCTCTTTTGCCTCTTTTTGACCTTTCTAGTGGTCATTGTCGAGCGACTGGTTCGATGGATACTCAATTCAGCAATTCGAAAAATACCGGCCGAAAAAGAGGCCGTTTCATGGCGGCAGCATTTTCTTCGAGTGCTTACTCGGCCGCTTTCGCTTTTTATCTGGTCATATGGGATCTATAGCGCCCTTTCACCGCTATATGTAAGCTTTACGGCACCTGATGGAAGCAATCTGGTTCATACCGTAGCGCAAAAAGCGGCTGATGTCGGAGGAATCATCGCTCTTTTCTGGCTCATCCTTCTTTTAATCGGGATTTTGGATGTGTATCTGAAAAAATGGGCGGCCGCCACCGAAAGCACCATCGACGACATGTTGGCCCCCATCGTCGGCAAAACGCTTCGGCTCTTCATCATTGTTATCGGCGGTATAATTGTTATCCAAAATCTCACTGGACTAAAAATCGGACCTCTGCTTGCCTCCCTGGGCATCGGTGGTCTTGCCGTGGCTTTGGCAGCCAAAGATTCCATCGCCAATTTTTTCGGAACGCTTACCATTCTGTTTGACAAGCCGTTTCAGGTGGGACAGCGGATCACCATTGACAAATATGACGGAACTGTTGAAAACGTTGGCTTCAGAAGTACCCGAATACGAACACTCACAGGTCACCTGGTCACCATTCCCAACGAAAAGTTGGTCAACTCCTCTTTAGAAAACATCGGTGAACGACCCCATATCCGGTGGCTTACCAATATCGGGATCACCTATGATACTCCCCCTGACAAGGTGGAAAAAGCCGTACAAATCATACGGGAAATTCTGGAAAATCACGAAGGAATAAAAGAAGATTTTCCGCCGAGAGTATTTTTTAACGGCTTCAACGACTGGAGTCTTAACATCATGGTGGTTGTCTGGTATCATCCGCCCAATTACTGGGATTATCAGGCATGGCTGCAAAAAACCTGCCTTGAGGTTATGCGCCGGTTTGAAGCCGAAGATATCGATTTTGCCTTTCCGTCCCGAACAATTTACGTGGCCAACGACGATAAACGGCAGCTTAAATTAAAAATGCTCAAAGGACAGGAATCCTGACCTAATCTCTAATGGAAGGCATATTTCGTTATGCCGAGATTCATCAGCCTTTTGCCGCCGACAACTTCTTACCATTTTTTAGCTTCGCTCAACCTGCTAACGCGTGTATTTCAAACCGCATTTAATTACAGTTCCCCATCATCGCCTGTTCGATTTTTCGGAATTTATTTTTTTCGGGCGATGAGTAGTAACCACTTGAGTTTTACAAACTGCCTGTATAAGATTCCGGAAAAAAACTGAATCCATAGTGGAGGCGAGATCATGCACCTGAAAGCACAATCCGAACATTTTGACTTCAAAAAGATCATTATGACGTGGAAAACCGTCTTGTTCAATCTGTTTTTGATATTTGCAGGGATCACTGTCTTTGTGATAGGAATGAACAGCATTTTGATCCCTAATAATCTTTTGGGAACCGGTGTGTCGGGTGTGGCCATCCTCATCCACTATCTGCTGCCTTCAGCGGATGTCGGCATTACCTATTTTATACTCAATATTCCTTTAATGGTCATTGGCTGGTTCATCATCAGCAAACGATTTATGCTGTATACCATTTTTGGCATGGCATATTTTTCCCTGGCCGCCGCCGTCCTTAAAACACCCCCGGTTCCTCTCCAAGATCCTATTTTAGTGGCTGTATTCAGCGGTATCATATGTGGTACCGGATCCGGAATCGTTCTTAGGTCTTTTGGATCCGCGGGCGGCGTGGATATTCTGGCAATATATGCAAATAAAAAATTCGGACTTCGGCCCGGTTTGAGCAGTTTCTTCGTAAATGCAGTGGTGATCCTGACAGGCGCCTATTTTTTCGGACTTCAGATTGCGCTTTACAGCATGATTTACGTATTCACGAGCAGCAAAGCGCTCGATGCGGTCCTTACGGGCTTTAACCAGCGATTATCGACAATGATCATTTCGGACAAGTATAAGGAAATTACGGAAGAAATCTTCAGGCGGGTCAAACGGGGCGCCACTTTTCTACAGGCCCATGGGGCTTATACGGGCATCCCGAAAGAAGTAATTTTTACCATTACCACGCTGACGGAACTCCCCAAGCTGAAAAATGTCATTTTCAGTATCGACCCCAAAGCATTCGTGGTGGTGAACAGCACCCTTGAAGTGATCGGAACACGGCATGGGACGCGGAAGGTTTATTAGAAGTGGTTTCAAAACCTCCCCTCGACCTCAATCTTCCATCTTCGCGATAGCGACGACGGGACAGCTGTGTTGGACAGAAACGTCTAATCCTCGAAATATTTCCGATATGGATGCTTGTCCCGATTTTTTTAATCGGGTCGGTTGGATGTCCCAGTCCCGCGTTCTTGTCCCGCCGATCTTGGCGGGAGATCTTGAGCCCGATTGAAGATTTTGAAACCATTTCTTAGTATCGAGACTATTATCATGATCCTCAAATCTGCGAATAATTCCTTGTTGGATACCCAAAATTAGATATTATCACCATGGAATAATCGTAAATCGCACGCCGATCTCATCCATCATAAAATAGGTCCCTTTGATTTTAATCAAATCGCCAGGCTTTAAATAAACCCTACAATTCCAATAGGGTTCTCTTATCAAAAGTTTAGTTTCGGCTGTGATCTGTAGATGATATTTCAGGAATCGTAGCGATGATTTGAACCCAATGCTCAAGATTTATAGGATCGACTTCATGTATCAACGAGCCAGATTTAAAAAAAACCCGGCAAACCGTTTAACACTCAGACCACAAAATGTTGATTTTTCCTGCCTCCATCCAGCCAGGAAAATGAGGATTCATTCAATATAAAATGTGAACGTTATATTCGATCAAACTATGATGACTTCGATTTCAATAGATATTTCTATTTTTTCTTGGTGCGTGGATGTGTATATGAATAATGACTTACCAGTCAAACTCATCTGAATACGCATCCACATATACAACAATGTTTAAATATGTATCATTTAAACCAATATCTTCCATGGAAATGCTTTGTTGAGTTCCGTGTTTGGCGTGGGGTGGAATGCTCAAAGAAAACTCTTTATGGGTATGAATATAACCATTCCCCGAGCAATTCGGACAGAAAAACTGATCCCAAATTTCTGAATCTCCGCATCTGGGACAGGCTTCAATTAGGGGTACCTTGATGGGAAAAAGCCCGCCATGTCGTGCTTCCTCCGGGGAGAGTATGATTTCATAATATAAATCTTTATCAGGAATACGTCCCCTTTTTTTCGTATAAAATCCAGGTAAAAACCCCTCAAAAAATTCATCGGTAAAGGATCGTAACCGATGCATTTCGTCGAAGATAGATCTTCTTTTTTGAATGATATTTTTAACTTTCGGACTTTTCGAGATAGGTTGTGGCTGTCTCATTGTGTCATCGTATCTTCGGCGTTTGTTTTCATCTATAAGCGTTTCATAAGCCTCTTTGGCTTCACGAAATTCGTTGCTGCTGATAGAATGAGTTCGATCCGGATGCAGCTGTTTCGCTATTCTTCGATAGGCACGTTTAATCTGATTTAAATTAGCTTCCCTGGATATTCCAAGGACGACATAATAGTCTTTTGGCACAGCATCCCTCCAATTACAATTTTCGGTTCTTAAAGGATCATACTATTCCATAAGACAAATGAAAAATCATTATATAGATTAAAACTGAATATCAGGTAATTAAAAAGAAAGCCGGAGAGATAGTGTTTTACAAGTTAACACCGACTCCGGCTTGTGCCAAAATTCTTTAGGTTTTAACTTCGATTTTACGGGGCTTAGCCTCTTCAACCTTCGGCAAAGTAAGTCGTAGAACACCATCGGTCAGCTTGGCATCAATTTTACTCTGATCAATTAAGTTGGACAGTGAGAATTGTCGATAGTACTTACCGACTTCGTATTCAACCAAAATATCTTCCTCATGAGCTTCCTCAAAAGGTTCAACCTCTCCGGTTAAGGTCAATGTGTTCTCCCTAAGATCAATGGTCAGATTTTCCGTCGTTACGCCCGGCAAATCAGCTAAAACTGTAAGTTCTCTTTCGGTTTCGAATATATCCACACTGGGCGTAAAGACAACACCTGGCCTGGTTTGCTCGGCCGGAGATGTAATTTCGTGTTTTGGTTTTACTTGAATTTCTTTGACTTTACTGTCAGTCATGGTAATCCCTCCTTCCCATAAAATTACTTGGTAACTTATTTAACCGCAATCTGTCTGGGTTTGGTCTTTTCAGCCTTAGGTATGGTCATCGTCAAAATACCATTCTCGAGTTTGGCATCAACTTTATCGACGTCAATGTCATCAGGCAGGTTGATTAATCTTGAAAATTTTCCCGCTTCTCTTTCTCTTCTATGGTATTTGACGTTATTACCTTCAACTGGTATTTTTCTTTCTCCTGCAATAGATAGGCCTTTTGCTGTAACCTGAATTTCCAGATCTTCTGACTTTACTCCGGGCAATTCTGCACGGACATAGTAATTATCATTATCTTCAGTCACATTGCTCAGAGGAAATACTCCAGCTGAAGGCATTGGAAGGGCTCCACCTGAAAAGGCACCATAGAGATCATCCACCTCCCTACGTAAACGATCGAAATCATAAAAAGTCCTGTTTAATCCCCAAGTCGGAACATTGAATAACCTTCTGTAAAACATGATAACATCCTCCTTCCTTCGTTAATTTGTGTTTTATTAAAGGGTTAGATTATATTCCAAACCTGATCAAAACATTTTATTTAACAATAATTTCAAAAAAACGTTTGTCAAGATCTCTTTTTCATTTTTTACTTGAATTACTTTTTAAAAAATATATAGCTAAGTAATGAGTATTGGTTTTGGAGACGAATACCATGGCAAAGAAAAATGAAAATAAACAGAAAGAGAAGGTTTCACTGACCCGGGCATTTACTTCCGATTTAAAAAGCAGACAATCGGTTCGTGCGACCTTCAGGCTAACACAAGGGTGCATTGAGGCAATGGGTCTCGTGGCCAATCAAATGGGGATTAAACAAAGATCTCTTTTCGACCACATGGTTGAGGATTCTGAAAAAGGGGCATGAGCAGAACATCTCTCTTAAAAGGACCAAAAACAAGCATCGGCAACCGCTTGCTTTTTGTTTTTGATAATGAAGACCTGGTTGTTTTTTTCACTTGGCAAACAGCAAGCTTGTTGTACAACACATTCGTTGTGCAACAATACGAGGATAGATATTACCTGGTGACGGAAAAAAATCCGGCCTTAAAAAATTCCCGGTTCATTCGTGCGATATTGGCGATGG
>CAZQAF010000059.1:0-4378 GCA_964591175.1 uncultured Desulfobacteraceae bacterium
TTTTTTCGCATGCCTTGATCTTGAACAAAAATCCTCATTTATGGATGGACACTAGGAATATTTAAAAAGGAATTGAAATTTTGAAGGATCTCGGAAAAACATCGGCCCATACCGGCCATTCGGATATCGATGCATCTTTTCGGAACCACCTGCCTCCCCTTTTCCTTTTGGCATCCATCTTTTTATTGAACTTTTCTTCTCGAATCATATTGGCGCCCTTACTGCCCACATTGGAAAAAGATTTGGCATTGAGTCACGGCGATGCGGGCGCGCTGTTTCTGTTTCTTTCAATAGGATATTTCATATCCCTGTTAGGATCAGGCCATATATCTTCTCGTATCAGCCACAAAAAAACCATCGTTATTTCGGCGATTTCAGTAGGGATCTCCCTTTCATCCATTTCCTTTGCCCATAGTTTTTTCGCAGTGCGATGCGGTGTGTTCCTCCTGGGAATCTCAGCAGGCACTTATCTCCCTTCCGGCATTACGACACTCACCTCCCTCGTACACCCCAAGCACTGGGGGAAAGCCGTAGCCATTCATGAACTCGCCCCAAACCTGAGCTTTATATTAACGCCGTTATTGGTTGAAATGCTCCTTCAGATGTTTTTCTGGCGCTATATTTTGCGTTTCATCGGCATCGTTTCGATAATTTTGGGTGTTGTATTTTTCCGATATGGCAAAGGTGGATTGCTTTTGGGAAAATCGCCAAATTTCAAAGCCATCAAACCCATTCTGAAAGTACCCGACTTCTGGATGCTGATGGTACTTTTCGGACTGGCCATTACAAGCACACTCGGCATCTACAATATGCTCCCCTTATATCTAACCACCGAACATGGGGCCAGTCTCGAATGGGCAAACAGCCTGGTCGGCATCTCTCGTATTCCCGCCCTGGGGATGTCATTCCTAGCCGGCATGGCAACGGATCGCCTGGGTGCAAAAACGATTATGGTCTGCGTATTTTTCTTCACCGGTATCGTTACCCTTCTTCTGGGTATGGTTTCAACATACTGGGTTGTCTTTGTCGTATTTATTCAACCGATTTTGGCCGTGTGCTTCTACCCCGCAGGTTTTTCAGCATTATCCTCCATCAGTGCGCCGGAAAACAGAAATGTGATTGTCTCATTGACCATACCTGTCGCTTTTGTTCTGGGAGGCGGTGTTGTTCCGTTGTTGATCGGAACCATGGCGGACTTCGGGCACTTTTCGCTGGGTATCAGTCTCTCAGGACTTATGATATTCACGGGATTTATTATATCTCTTTTGCTTAAGTTGGAATGATACGAGAGTGTTTAGCGTTTGATGGTCTATCGAATCGGTTTATGATCCATTGACATACAAACTCGGGCCACTTATACTTCACTCGACGCGATGTCAACCAATCAAATATACAGGAGGAAACCATGTTTAATCCGGAAAAGCTTTTAGGCGGATTGCTGCTGGGTGGATCACGCCGGCGCGGTGGCATCGGAAGCCTGGTTTCGAGCGGCGCTGCTCTCGGACTTGTCGGTGTGGCCATGGAAGCTGTAGAACATTTCATGGACCAATCAAAAACCTCGGCTTCTGTGCCACCGCCTTTGGGGCGATCACCCATTCAGTCTTCTTCTGCTGCGGTACCGCCGCCATCGCCCGGAGGCGCAGCACCCCCGCCGCCGCCGCCCGGAACCGCTGCTTCACCGCCAAGATCTCCTGATGAGATACCGGCTGCACCGCCGCCGGCGGCCGGCATGCATGCTGTCCTGATGATTCGTGCGATGATTGCCGCTGCCAACGCCGACGGGGTAATTGACGAAACAGAACGAAACCGGATTCTTAAAAAACTCGAGGCAGTGAACCTCAGCGATGAGGAGCATTCCTTTATTGTCAAAGAGCTTCTGTCTCCGGTGGGACTGGAACAAATTGCGGTCCAGGTCGAATCATTGGAAACCGCTAAAAATGTTTATCGGGTATCCCTTCTGGCCATTGATATCGACACGGATTCCGAACGAACATATCTGAAGACCTTGGCCAAACGGCTGGGTCTGAATGATTCCATTCTCGATGAAATTCATGGTGAATTGGGGATTGAAAGACCTTAGAACATGTATTCTTAAATTTATGAATTAACGCACTTGGTTTTTATATGATTGAAGGGGGATAGAAAATGGCACAATGGTATTTAAGCTACGGCGGCAACCAGATGGGGCCGATGGATAAGGCCCGGGCGATGGATCAGGCCAAAAACAATCCCAACGGGTATGCCTGGCGAGAGGGATTTGCAGACTGGTTGCCTATTTCCCAGATAGCCGAATTAAGTTCGTCAGGGGGTCCGATTCCCGGGCCTCCCCCTTCGCGCACAGGAATGGCGGACGAAATCGATTTTAAAATTTTCGGATCGGAAATGCAGTTTGTCGAAGTAGAGCTCGATCCCGGAGAGAGTGCGGTGGCTGAAGCCGGCGCCATGATGTACAAGGACAGCACCGTTCAGATGGAGACGGTATTCGGTGACGGATCTGCTTCGAGCAAAGCCGGCGGTTTTATGGATAAGCTGCTGGGCGCAGGAAAACGCTTGCTCACCGGTGAGAGCCTATTCATGACGGTATTTACGCACACCGGCCAGGGCAAAGCCCACGTGGCATTCGGTGCACCCTATCCCGGCAATATCATTCCGGTTCCCTTGTCCAGTGTCGGCGGGTGTCTGATTTGCCAAAAAGACAGCTTTTTGTGTGCTGCCAAAGGCGTTTCCATCGGTATTTACCTCCAACGTAAAATCCTCACCGGGTTGTTCGGCGGTGAAGGATTTATCATGCAAAAACTCGAAGGCGACGGAATGGTCTTTACCCATGCCGGTGGCACCATAGTGGAACGAAAACTGAAACCCGGTGAGATCCTGCATGTGGATACCGGATGCATCGTTGCCATGGAACAAAGTGTTCAGTTCGAGATTCAGCAGGCGGGAAATATCAAGACAGCCCTGTTCGGCGGTGAAGGGCTCTTTTTTGCAACCCTTCACGGACCGGGAAAAATCTGGCTTCAGTCATTGCCTTTTTCACGACTGGCAGGCAGGATGCTACAGGCTTCTCCGGAAAGGGGCGGTGGAAAGGGCGAAGGCTCCATCTTGGGATCCTTGGGTGATTTAATAGACGGCGATTAATTAACACTGCAGAAGTGGTCTCAAAGCCTTCAGATACCACTTCTACGCGCCAACCAGCGGAAAAACCTTCTCCTTAATCATGGCAACCATTGTTTCGGCCAGATGTTGGGCATGCCCGGAGACGGCACCGTCGATTTTTCGACGGGGATCCGACAGCGCGCTGACATTCCCTAACGCCATCCGATGCGCGTTGACAAACGCTTCCGGCAAAGCATCGGGGATGTCTGCGCCTTTCATGACAGCCCATGCACCGGTCCAGGCCCTGGCAACATTCATGGTGTTATATCCGCCGCCGCCCAAAGCCACCCATTTTCGATTCCAGGACTTTATTTCCCGAATCAACTCGAAGAAGCCGTTGGTGGTCAGATCGAGAGCCGCCAGGGGATCCGTACCCAGGGTATCCACACCGAGTTGCGTCATCAGTATGTCCGGATCAAAAGCACGGACAAGGGGCGGCACTACCTCCCTAAATGCCCAGAGATACAGATCGTCTCCGGTCCCGGGTGCCAGGGGAACATTGACCGCGTATCCGCGACCGGGTCCCTCCCCGATTTCATCCGGAAACCCGGTGCCCGGGAAAAGGGTGTGACCGTGCTGATGAAGCGAAATGGTCAGCACTTGATCCGTATGATAAAATGCGTCTTGGACCCCGTCACCATGGTGCACATCGATGTCCAGATAAACCACTCGTAATCCATCCTGTATCATTCGGGCAATGCCTATGGCCGGATCGTTCAGATAGCAGAATCCGGACGCCCTGCTGCGCATGGCGTGGTGTAAGCCACCCGCAATATTAAAGGCAATTTGCCTGCCATTTTCCCTTACCTGGCGAATGCTTTCCAGCGTTGCTCCGGTGACCATCAGAGACCAGTCGTATACGCCGGAAAAAACCGGGTTGTCTCCGCTTCCCAATCCGTATTCCCAGCCGGTTGGAGGAGCTTGGCCGCTATTGGCGGCCTTGAGGATATCGAGATAATCTTGAGCATGGATGAGAAGCAAATCCCGCTCATCAGCCTTTCGGGATTCAATCCAGGGGACATCCGACGACGCGCACAATCCATATGCCTTAATCAAGTCCATTGTCAGTTGGAGCCGCTCAACTTTCAAAGGGTGATAAGGACCGTAACTGTGGCGGCCGAACTCCTTATTAAAAACCAGAACCGCTTTTTCAGGTTCCTTCACCACGACCTCCTTTTTGTATCACACACAGGGCAAAGAGAATGGCACATAGGGCCTTTGTATT
>CAZQAF010000059.1:4478-22058 GCA_964591175.1 uncultured Desulfobacteraceae bacterium
CTCCTTTTTGTATCACACACAGGGCAAAGAGAATGGCACATAGGGCCTTTGTATTTATGACTTATGATTGTTGATTGAATACAGGGTTAGGATCGTTTGGATCGTTTACTTGGTTTTATTGGTTCAATTGGTGTATGTTGGTCAAATGGACAAACGGTGGATTGATTGAATCGTTTTTGCCGACCTCCGACTTCTTTCTTCCATCGTCCCTCGTCCCAGCGAAGTTTACCCGCCTTAGGAGGGCGGCCGTCCCTCTTGCCTGTTATCAGCTATCTCATCTTCAAATACTCCCGGATCATCAACGCCACACTGGCACCCTCACCTGCCGCACTTGCCACCTGCTTGGTACTTTTATCCCGCACATCGCCCGCAGCAAAAATCCCCGGAACACTCGTTTCCAATAAATAAGGATCCCGGCCGGCATCCTCTTTGGGCCAGCAATCCCGGTGCAGCAGATCATGCCCCGTAACAACGAAGCCCCATGGGTCCAGAACAACGCCGCTTCCTTCCAGGAACCCGGTATTCGGTGACAGACCGACAAAAATAAATACGCCTTCCACCGGCAACAATTCTTCCGAACCGGTTTCGTTGTTTATCAACCGAATTTCGGTAAGTTTACTATCCCTCCCGATAAACTCCTTTGCTTCGGTATGCCAACGGACATCGATCCTGGGATGGCTGAAAACGCTTTCCTGGATGACCCTGGTCGCCTTGAACTGATCGCCGCGAACCAATATCGTGACATGGTCGGCGAATTTGGTAAGAAGCAAACTTTCTTCGGTCGCGCTGTTGCCGCCGCCGATTACGGCAACTCGCTTGCCTTTGTAAAAGGGTCCGTCGCACGTGGCACAAAAATGTACGCCGGCGCCAAGATACTCGTTTTCTCCGGAGACATTCAATCGCTTATATCGGCTGCCGGTGGTAATAAGCATTGCACGGGCGCTGTATGTCTTTCCGTCGGTGGTTTTTACGCAGGGGTAATTTTGACGGCACCGCAGTTCTAAAACGTCCTGGGCATGAAGCAGTTCCACTCCGAATTTTTCCGCCTGGGAGCGCAGCCTTTTGGAGAACTCGATGCCCGACACGCCGTCGGGAAATCCTGGAAAGTTCTCCAGTTTCTCGGTGCCGGCGGCCTGTCCGCCGAACGCAGCACGTTCGATAACCAAGGTGTCGATATATTCCCGGGCCGTGTAAAGTGCGGCCGTAAGTCCGGCGGGCCCGCCACCCAGTATCAGCAAATCATAATGACTGCGACTGGCCGAGGTCTTCAATCCCAACTTGCTCGCCAGTTCGGCGTTGCTCGGTTCCACCAGAAACGACCCGTCGGCAAAAACAATTGTAGGGATAATCCGTTTACCGTTGTTTGTCCGGGTTACGAATTCTTCGGCTACCTTGTCTTTTTCGATGTCCACCCATGCATAGGGTATCTGGTGTTCACCCAAAAATTGTTTGCTTTGGCGGCAATCCGGGCACCAATGGGCGCCGTAAACCGTAATGTCGGGTTTTTCCATGGCATTCTCCCGGGGCGGTGTTCAGAGTTCAGCGTTCAGCGGTTCCAGTTTTCAGGTGGGTCTGCGCTCCGGCCTCAGACCTCTGACTTCAGACTTCTGACCTATAGCTTACCGTCCCTTCCACTTTCTCCATAAAAAACAGCGTCGCCCCGACAGGCGCATAGGACAGAAAAACGATATTTAAAACAGGAATCAGAAACCACAGCCCGAACCCCAGATGAAAACCGAGATGTTTTAGTAAAAATTTAAACCGGTCTTTAAAAGATTCATGCCGTCTTGCAGGAATCAGGTCTGTGTTGTCCCAGGCCAAGAATACTCCCGCGGCAAGCGCCGATATAACCGTCATGACGGGTGAAAGCGGTGTCAGCCACCCCAACACCATGAGCATCAGGACAATGATTACCGGAATAATGGTCCTGGGGATTTCCTGGCTGAGCAGATAGAAAAAATACTTGAAAAAGGATATGCGCTCGGCTTGTTTTTCCGTTGCGGCAACCTGATTTTCGGTTATTCTCGACATGGCGTCCATAATGATGACGCTGAACAGGAGCTGAGCAATGAGAAATGCAACCACCGCTGAAATTCCCATGAGCAGAAAGGTCAACAACCAGGAAACAACATACCATAGCCAGACGATCCAGTTGCTTTCCGGCTTTGACCATAAAAGTCCCAGAATTTCACTATGGTACTTGAGGACAAGACTTGCCGATACAACCGTGATCAGCACGATCGCGACAAATCGAATGAGTCCCAAAAACAGCAACTTCGGTGTTTTCAGGCCGAGTTTCAGCCCTTTGTAATTATACGCAATGCCACTGATCAGGCCCATAAACTTTAACACCTTAATCGAGTTAATATACGATTCGTATATAGTTTTTAGTATTTGTTGGTCTATCGATTTGGTATTACGGCATAAACACTCAATACGCATTGTTATAACGCATCGAAACGACGATGGAGAATTTCCTGAAACGAATGATAGTCGGCGATCGCTTCTTTTTGGGCTGAATCACGAATGATGTTCATATCATCGTAATGATCAAAGACGATATCGACCAGATATTGATCCAACTCACCGGCATTCAGCATGGACTGCAGCGCCGCTCTGGCACTGTCAGGATCCATCCCTTTTCGGTAAGGTCGATTTTCCGTGAGTGCCGTAAACACATCGGCAACCGCCATAATTCTTGCGCCAAGGGGTAAATCATCAGATGTCAATCCAAAGGGATAGCCGGTACCGTTGAGCCGTTCCTGATGCAATGTCCCCCAGAAACCCGCGATTCTTAAAGTCTCGAATGGTTCGAGAACCTGATACGTATGATAAACGTGAGACTGCATGATAGAACGTTCATTATCGGAAAGTTTATCCTGCTTTTCAAGAATCCGGGGAGGAATGGCAATTTTTCCGAGGTCGTGCAAATAAGCGGCAATCTCGATAAGCCGCCGTTCATGTTTTGAAAAACCCGACAATCTCGACAATTCAACGGCCACTGCCGCCACGCCTCTGGAGTGCGCTGCAGTGAACCGGCTTTTGAAACCGATCAGCCGGTCTATGAGTTTCGAAAAACCAACCATTTCTTCGTTGGAAAGTTCCTTGTCTCCATACGAAACCGTCCGTTTTAAAACGGTCTCAATGGACTCCGATACTACATCCAACCAGACATTTTCTCTTTTGGCCAGATTTTTGAAAGCGCCAACATGTTCGGGAACAAAAAGATATCCTTTTTGCATTGAAATTTCATCACAGATACGTTGTACTTGTTCCAAAACCGGCGTTTCCCTGGATATTTTAGCCGCCACTTGATCGGCCAAATGGATCAGATGGCTTCCGACGGCAACGGATTCACCTTTTTGAAAAGCGCCTTCTCCATTTTTCCAGGGTACATGGTGGAATTTTATCATTCCTGAAATATTTGAAAAGGGTTTGCATTGATCAAGAATAAGACCACCGGCTATGGCATGTTCATCAGGATTATTTTTCTCGAATTCAAGAAGATCCGTCCGGCCGTTAAGCGATAGCGCGCCGATATCGTGCAATGCACCGGCCATAAAAAGCTCAAATCTTCTCTCATCCGACAAATTCAGCTCTTCACCCAACCGATAGACCAAATACGCGACCTGTAAATGGTGACCACCGATCATCGGATTCATCAGATAGACCAAGCGGCCGATGGAGGCCACCATGTCGAAAATATTAACCCGGAGTTTATCGGCAGACATGGTTTTTTTATCCATTGTTCCGTTGCTGATTCGAATACTTAACTTTCAGCTTGGCGTCAATGAGCTGATCATGGGAAATACGCAACAAATTCTTCATTTTATTCATCAGGTATTGCTCATACTGATCCATTTTTCCATCGACGTAGACGATCCGCCACATGGTTTCAATGATCTCCATTTTTTCTTCATTGGAGTAATTCTCGTTGATCAGCCGGGCAAATTGCCATAAATCGACACTTTCCTCAAGTTGTTTTTCAGCTTCAGCAATCAGGGCATCGGCATGTTCTTTCGACAGTCCGTATTTTCCTTTTAGTATCGAAAGCACGGTCGTCATCTCGTCCTCGGTGAACGTTTTGTCGATTTGCGCGATTTCCACCAGAAGGGCGCATGTCGCCACGAGGATGTCATGCCCGGTTTCCGGAACAGTCTCGTCATTCCTTGTTTCTTCTTTGCTTAAAAAATGCTTTACCACATCGAACATCTCAATTTCTCCTTACACGATCCAAATGGGTCCAGCCTGCGGCAGGAAATCTTAGAATAGTTTTATGACACGAATAAAAATAAATGGCAAGTTTCGGGCGCAACTTTTATGAAGGCACCTTATACGATCGTGATTTATCCAAAGCCGGCATTGAAACATCATCGCCGAATGTTTTCAAAAAATACTTCTCGTCTTGATTCCCAATAGCATCGTACTTATTGTTTAGAATAACCATTAAAAGCTCAAATTTAAACTGGCTTATCCCGCTTTTCCTGAGGTTCCGAAAATCACACTGGAAAAAAGTTCATTTAATACATTAAATATGAGCGAAAGACTCGAATGGAGGATCTCATGAATTACAAGCGCTTAATCATCATTATGGCATTACTGACGTTTTGGGGGACTGTTGCACAGGCCGCCATTGTCACCAAAACCATCTCTTACCGGCAAGGCGGCGTCGACCTTCAAGGGTATCTGGCATTTGACAATCTGCTGAAAGGTAAGCGTCCCGGTGTTCTTATCGTTCATGAATGGTGGGGGCTCAACGACTATGTCCGCCAAAGAGCCCAAGAACTTGCATCTCTGGGTTACGTGGCTTTTGCCCTGGATATGTACGGAAAGAACAAAGTGACCGTTCATCCGAAACAGGCCCAGGAATTTATGAAGCAGGTTACCAAAAACATCGAGGTCTGGCGGCAGCGCGCCCTCGCCGGTCTAAATGTTTTGAAGCAACAACCCAACACGGATTCGAACAGAATTGCAGCCATCGGCTATTGTTTCGGGGGATCAACCGTTCAACAATTGGCTTACAGCGGCGCGGATATCAAGGGGATCGTCAGTTTTCACGGTTCTCTGATACGACCACCGGCATCAGCAGTCATGCCGATAAAGGCTAAATTTTTAATATGTCACGGAGCGGCGGACCCGTTTACCAAACTGGAAATGATCCCGGAGTACATCGTCGCCATGAATGCGTCGGGGATAGACTGGCAAATGGATATTTACGGCCATGCAAAGCACGGCTTCACGAATCCCGGGGCGGATAAATACGGTATGCCGCAACTCGGATACAATCACCTTGCCGACCTTCGGTCTTGGCAGGCCATGAAACAGTTTTTTAATGAAATCTTTTCCAAATAAAATCGTGCAACGATTTTATATTTAATTCGTGTCCGCGCATAAATTTGGGGAAAAAGACCGTTTTTGAATGGAAACCTGCAAGGAGTGAATTCAATGTCGACACTACAACAAAAACTCAACGACTTAAAATCAAATTTCGAAAAAAAAGCCCCTGAAAATACGCTAACGATTATGCACCGCGCCACCCGTGATCTCAAAAATTCCGGGATTATGGACGGAGTTGCCAAAGTCGGGGATACGGCGCCGGATTTCGAGCTCACCGACAACGATGATAACATCATACGGCTAAAGGATATTCTGGCCGAAAATCTGGTGGTTCTCAGCTTTTTTCGGGGGCAGTGGTGACCCTACTGCAACCTGGAGCTGGAAGCGCTCCAGCAAGCAGTGGAAGCCATTCGTTCCGCAGGCGCCGATCTTCTGACAATTTCTCCCCAACGGCCTGAATATAATCGAATGCTGATCAAAAAAAAGAAACTGACCTTCGACCTGATCAGCGATCCGGGAAACCGTGTGGCCAAAACCTACGGCCTTGTTTATACTTTTCCCGAGGATCTCAAACAACTCTATCTTGGCTTTGGCATCGATCTGAGCAGATTCAACGGGGATGATTCCTGGACCCTTCCCATGCCGGGCCGTTTTATTATCGATCGATCGGGGATTATTCGGTATGCGGAAGTGAATCCGGATTACACGGTCAGGCCTGAACCCGAGGAAACCCTCTCCGTTTTAGAGAAACTACGGGCCTAACACATTTACGAAATCGTGGGACACTTCAAAACGTTTGCTGCGTATTCATAGAGAGTGCTTTATCGAAATTGCCGATCCTGGCGGTGTATGATGTCTTCCGATCAAAAACATCCGACTTGACATGAATATATTAGTGTATATTGTAAAAAGATTATTAACTCGAACCAAAGGAGCGTATTGTGCAAAAAGTTGAAAACGGTATTTTTGTCAGTGTGGACTACAAAGGATCATTGAAAAACGGAGAGGTATTCGATTCCAGCCACGGTCGTCAGCCTCTTGAAATACAAATGGGCGCAGGGCAGTTGATCAAAGGATTTGAAAAAGAGCTTCTGGGAATGGCCGTCAATGAAAAAAAGGTGTTTACCGTTGAACCGGAAGAAGCCTACGGACTAAGAGACGAAAACCTGACCCAATCCTTTCCCCGATCAGACGTGCCGCCGGAAATGAACCCTCGTACCGGCATGACGGTGGGAGTCAAGACCCCGGAAGGACATCAGGTCCCGGCTCAGATAACCCATGTGGATGATGAAAAATTGACCCTGGATTTGAACCATCCGTTAGCCGGCGAAGCACTGACTTTTGAAATTGAAGTCAAAGGCATCAGCAGCACCCCTACCCAGTCTCCGTCTGCCTGCGGTTCAGGCTGCAGCTGTTCTTCAAACTGCGAATGTTAACCATGGATTAAATCGGATCCGTCAGATTGGTTGAACCGATACGGTTAACTTAGTATTGACAAGACATTCGACATGGTGTAGGAGTTCTTGAAAATTTAAATCAATACTGACGAGTTATGCTCAGGCCAAGGGCCATCCCGACTCGGGATGGCCCTTTTTTTATGGGAGGAGAGAGTATGAAGAGATATAAAAACAGCGCATTATTTCTTTTGATTGTCGCCATGTCAGTGCTTGGCATCGTCTTTGCTTCGATAAAAACCGCAAGTGCCGCCCCCCCAAAAGAAATACGAATCGGTGCAACGATTTCCATGAGCGGAAAGTTTTCCACGGAAGTCGGGCCTTTTAAAAAGTTAATGGATGCTTATGCATCAGCCGTCAACCATCGAGGCGGCATATATGTCAAAGAAGCCGATGCCCGACTGCCGATTAAATTTGTCGTATATGATGACAAGAGTGACGGTCCCACCGCCCGAAAGTTTTATGAAAGACTTGTTTCGGTAGACAATGCGGATATTCTTCTCGGACCCTATTCAAGCCCGCTGACATTTGCAGCCAGTGTGGCCGCCGAAGAAAACAGGGTGCCCTTTATTGCCGTCTGCGCCAATTCCCCCAAAATATACAATCGCGGTTTCAAATGGATCGTCTGCGTCATCGATGCCGCTCCCCGTTACACCCACCGGTACTGGGAAATGGTCAAGGCTGAAGGTTGGGCGAAAACCGTCGCATTTGTGGTCGAGGATACGCTGCACCCCCGGGGTGTCTATCGTGGTGCAAAAAAACTGGCACAAGACGCGGGATTAAAAGAGGTAGCACTCAAAGTACTGCCACCGGACACCCATGATTTCACTGCGGCCATTGTCAAAATTCAGGAGAAATCTCCGGATATCGTTTTTATTTCGGCCAACGTGCCGTTTTCCATTGCATTCATGCGCCAGGCTAGAGAACTGGGGCTGCATGCTAAAGAATTTCATGTCATCCATCACGGCGGTGTTTTCAAAAAAGGCGTGGGGGCCGGCGCGGAAGGCGTCATCGGACAATCTTACTGGACCCGGGGAATGGATTTCGGAAATCCGGATCTATTTACGGAAGTTTTGGCACGTTCGGGAATCAACCTCGATGACTTCCCATGGGCGCCGGCATACATGATGGCGTTTGAAACAGTGACCCAGGCGATTGAAAGAGCCGGAAGCCTGAATAAAGAAAAAGTGATGGCGACCCTGAAACATCTCAACGTCATGACCATCGGCGGTGTGGTGAGCTTTTCCGAGAACGGCGTCGGCACCATCAACACCTACCCGTCCCAGATCATAAACGGACAATATCACATTGTCTGGCCGCCGGAAATCGCCACCGCCAGGCACCGCTATCCGGCACCTGGGAACTAAAAACAGTGTTCGGTGTTCAGTGTTCAGAGTTCAGGAGTTTAAAGGTTAAGGTCGAAACTCACAGAGCGAAGACGGGACCTCAGAACCCTGAACCCTCGAACCTTAACTCCTCGAACTCCGAACACTGAACACTGAACTCTTCATTAACGATATTATGATTCAGGTTCTCATCAGCGGTCTTTTCCTAGGCGGCATATATGCATTGCTGGCCGTAGGTCTTTCGCTGGCATTCGGCATCATGGGCGTTCTCAATCTCGCCCACGGCAGTTTGGCGGTGCTGGCGGCCATTTTGTATAAAAAGTCCCTGGTCTTCTATTCGTTCTCCCCGTGGACCTTCTGCATTTTGGCGACACCGTTATTTCTCGGCATCGGATTCCTTTTGCATTTTTTTATCGCGGCGCCGTTTCGCAACCTTTCCCCGCCAACCGCCACAGTGGCATCTTTGATGGCTAGCCTGGGGGTTGCGCTTATCCTGGAAGACCTGTTTGTGTGGTGGCAGGGCTGGGAGCCCATTTCGACGTATATTGCCTTTCCCACCGTTCATCTTCCGGGACTGCAAATTCCCGGGATGCGGGCGGCGCTGCTGGGAATGGCGGCGGTCACCATCAGTCTTTGCATTCTTTTCATGAAAAAGACGGACTCCGGAAGGTCCATGAGAGCCTTGGCACAAGATAAAGAGACCGCGTCTCTTTGCGGCATAAATCCCGCTATAACTGCCATAGGAGCCATGGGCCTTGCTACGATTCTGGCAGGATTCGCCGGGGTTTTTTACTCCGTGCTATATCCGCTTTCTCCCAGAGAAGGAATAGATCTGACCCTAAAGGCACTCTTTATCGTCGTCGCCGGCGGCATGGGAAACCTCAGAGGTCCGGCCGTTGCGGGGTGCTTACTGGGATTCATAGAGTCCTTTTCCGGTTTTTTGTTCACCTATACGTCGACGGACATCATAGTATACAGCCTGCTGGTTTCTTACCTGGCGTTTAAAAGGGGCAGGAGGCCGCAATGAAACCATGGAAGACATCTTTGGCGTTCGTGATATTGATCGCTCTGACCGTATCTGCCGCCGCATTCAGTAAGGGGTATGCCGGCATTTTTACTTTTTCTCTTATTATTAATGCCATTATGGCAATATCTTATGATATACCGGCACGTTCCCTGGACTTTATTAGTCTGGGCCACGCCGTTTTTTTCGGGTTGGGGGCATACTTTTTCGGTATCGCCGTTTCAAATGGCTTCTCTTTTTTTCAGGCTTTTACCCTCTCGGTGTTGTTGAGTGCCGCCGTTTCCGGAATGGTCGTCCTTCTGACGGCGGGGTTGAGCCACGGCTATTATTCATTGGCCACGTTAGGGCTCCTTATCATTTTTCAACGGCTGTTTGAAACACTGGAAGGCGTCAGCGGAGGCTCTGCAGGAATTTATATTCCCGAACCCATATCCAATTTCCAGTGTGCCCTTCTCGCAGCTTTTTTGCTTTTGGCAACCGCAGCATGTCATGTGGTCTTTTCGTGTTCCCGCTGGGGATTCTTTTCGATGGAAACAAAAGCCGACGAGCAGGCCGCAGAGGCCATCGGCATACCCACGCGCAGGTTAAAAATCCTATGTCTCATGACCGGGGCCATTCCCGCATGTGTGGCGGGTATCCTTTATCTGGCGCGAACTTCTCATGTGAGCCCGATCTCGGGGTTCAGTCTGACCCTTAGTATTACGGCACTGCTGGGCTCGCGAATCGTACCGATAAATGGGGTGCTCGGACCGGTGCTGGGAATTTTGGTTATTACGGCTGCTGAAGAAATCATCTGGACAAAATTTCAAAGCTTCAACCTTGCCTGGTTCGGTTTGATTCTGCTGGTCGCAGCGCTCTATCAGGGTGTGAATTTCAGAAACCTGAAAAAAGGAACGAACTAAAGAAAAATCACAAACCTCGAACACGCGGCGTTCCGCATAAACTTGCGGCTTTTTTTTGCCTTTTGTGAAATTTTGAGAAATGTGGTAAAATAAAATCATTGTGAAAGCCATATGGCTTAAAGAAACATCGGAACAGCTTTTGAGGAATTTGCCGGATGCTTGAAAATATATCAAAAATCAATATTGTTCGTATCGGCGACTGTATGACATACAGCAGCCTCAAGGAAATCGGTGAAAAGATCCTGGCATCGTTTCAGGGTATGATTGAAGATTTCAAGGTTTGTCACCATGAGGCCCCTGCAGTGGAAAGGTTCGATGCACTGTTTCTGACCATGATACTCCACGAAGAATTCGGCGGACATGTCCTGGGTATCACCGATTCGGATTTAACGACTCATGATGAAGATGAATTCTACAATACCATTTTAGGCGGCAAAAATGCTCAGAACCATGTTGCCGTTGTTTCTACTAAACGCCTGAGTCCGTCTGAAATCATCTCGGAAGCAGATTATGATTTGATTTTCGATAGAACCGTTAAGGTGTCTTTGCATGAGGTGGGTCATAATTTCGGGTTAACCGATCATGCATCTTTCCAGCAAGCATCTGACGGATCACTATGTCCCATGAGCCGTGGAGAATTCAACAAGTTTGGGTACTGGGGATACGTGCGCGCCATTATCGATGGAAGGGGCATGAACTTTTGCGATGAATGCATCCATTTTTTAAAACAGTTTCAACCGATTCGACATCCATTGGCCGGAATGATGAAAGATAAGTTTTATCTCCATTGACCTTCATAGCGGAGGACATAGGGTGAAGGACGATGGACGACCGCTTCGCTTGGACGAGGGACGAAGAAAATCAGAGGTCGGAAGTCGGAGGTCAGAAATTAGGAAAGAGAAAAGAGGACGGATGACAGAAGATCAGAATATCAGAAGGTAAGAAGGTTGGAAGGCCTGCGAAATACTAACCTTCTGATCTTCTACATCTTACCTTCTTAACTTCTACCTCTAAGCCCTATGCCCTATGTGCTTTGCCATTTTACCATTCAACTATTTTTAACCCTGGTCCCTAAACCTTTAACCCTCTGAACTCTGAACACCGAACACTGCTTGCCGCGGCGAAGCTTGGAGAGCGAAGCCGGGAACTCTTCACGATAACGCCATCGCCTTCTCCGGACATATTTCCTGGCAGCAAAAGCAAGTGATGCATGTATCGGCATCCACCCGGGGAACCTCCTCATCCATATCCATGGTCAAGGCCGACACCGGGCATTGTTCGATACATGTGCCGCATGCGGTGCATAACTCAGGATCCGCCTGAGGTCGAATAAGCGTTCGGTCAAATATCAATGATTGAACAGCCTCATTGTGCATAACGGCTTCGCCGCCGAGGGGTGGCAGCTTGAAATCGGGAATCGGTGTCAACTCTCCGATCAATTCGATCTTTTCGAGATCAAAGTCCCCTAACCCGGCCTCTTTTGCTTTTTGAAGAAAACGCAGCCGTCCGGGATCGCATCCCATCAATGTCGCAATCACGGCATCCATTGCCACGGCATTGTCCGAAGCCAATATCAGTCCGATGTCCCTGAGGTCGGGAGATGCCGGTCCGTTGCCTTCCATACCGACCACGGCATCCACAATGAACAGGTCGGGCACCCTGAGCTTGAACACATCCACCAGCATTTCATGAAAGCGCTGCGGGTTTCCCGCAATCTTGTGCAATTTTGCTTTTTGTGCGCCGGGCAAAAAGCCATAGCTGTTTTTGATCGCGCCGGTGACCACCGTCAATCCATGCGTTTTGAATTTCGGCAGACTGATAATGACATCGGCATCTAAAATTATTCGGGAAAGACTGACAACGGGCAAAAAATCAGGATTGAAATCGACGCTTACCGAATCGTTGCCGATGTTCTCATAATGGCCCCCGGCAGCCGCCATCAAGCCTGTTATTTCAAAGCTCTTCTCGTTGGCCCCATAGCTGAACAATCCGGGATTGTCCCCAACGACAATGCTTTGCGGCGCCATGGTTTCCACTTTTTCCACCACGGCTTTCAGTACGGCAGGATGTGTAACGACGCCCTCACGCCACTCGGACGCCCTGAGAACGTTGGGTTTAATCAATACCTTTTTTCCTTTTAATTTCAAGGGAAAGTATTTAAAAGCCCGGTCAACGGCCTGTCGGACATTCTCATAATCGGACGGTTGGATCATTACTTTGGTCATGATGTATACCTTTCTTTTCCTGATTTATTGCCGAACGCATTCGCCGGCATTTTCTTATAAGACCATACCCCTTTTAAAAACTCAAGTCCAGCGTGATGGGTTGCCAGGGAGCTTTGCCTAAAATGCCTTTAATTTTCTTTTGTTGGCGCATAACTGGTAAAAAATAGCAATTGACAACCGTAATTGTCATTGTTATTCTGAATTTAATAATTATCGCAGATGGTAAGGTCCCACAGATTGAGGATTGTACAGGCTTTATGCACAATCATAAAATTTCAATCTATCTGCTATCGATACGCGAGTTCTTTTCAATTCAACAATCTATATGCTTTCAACAAGCGAATTCTCATCAATTTAATCGTTTTCCGAACCCGTACAAATTGGGGGATGAAATCAACATGTCAAGGAGGTTTGTTATGAAGACTAAAACGTTGTCTATAGGCCTTTCCTCGGTCCTGATTTTCTGCGTGGTGCTTTTGTTTTCGGGCTCTGCCTTTGCAGCCAAAAATGTGATCAAATTAGGATGTGCCATGTCCTTTACCGGTTCCCATAGCCGGACCGGCAAACTCTACGTCGATTCATACAAGTATGCGGTCGAAGCAATCAACAAGGCCGGCGGGGTCAAGGTCGACGGAAAAAACTATCAGTTAAAACTGGTCTTTTATGATGACGAGAGTAAACCGACCGAAAGCTCCAAGTTGGTCGAAAAGTTGATCACCGAGGACAAGGTCAATTTTCTTCTCGGCCCATACAGCAGCGGCATCACAATCCCCGACAGCATCGTTGCCCGGCGCTACCGCGTGCCGATGATTGAAGGCGGCGGCGCTTCCGGCAAAATCTTCAGCCAGGGAAACAAGTACATCTTCGGCACCCTTCCGCAAGCCGGAGACTATTTTGCCTCAACCCTCGATTTTCTCAAAGACAATAAACCCTTTGCCAAAAAGGTGGCCATTATCTACTCCGACGACAAGTTCGATGTCAGTGTCGCCGAAGGGACCTTGGCCAAAGCCAAAGAAATGGGCTATGACGTCGCCATTTATGAAAAATATACCGAAGGGGCCTCGGACTTTTCCTCGGTTCTGACAAAGGTTAAATCCGCAGGAATCAACGCTATCCTCGTGGCCGGCCATACGGAAGAAGCCATCAATTTCGTGCAGCAGGAAAAGGAGCTCAATGTCTCTCCGTACATTCTGAGCTTGACCGTGGGGCCGTCGGAAGCCGATTTTCGTAAGGCCCTTGGAAAGGATGCCGACTATGTATACGGCGTCGCATCATGGTCGACCCAGATGAACTTTCCCGGCTACATTTTCAAAAATACCGCCACCTTCGTGAAAGACTTCAAGAAAAAATTCGGTTATGATCCCGATTATCACAACGCATCGGCCATTGCCGATATCGCCGTTTACAAAGATGCCATCGAGCGTGCCGGCAGTCTGGATCGCGAGAAAGTTCGGAATGCCATTGCCGCCACCAATCTGTCCACGATTTACGGCAAGGTCACTTTCATGGATAACGGCCAGATCAACGGAACCAGCGTTGTTTTGCAGATTCTTAACGGAGAGGTAGTACAGGTATTTCCCAATGCCGCGCATGCAGCGGTTTACCCTATTCCGGCTTGGAGCAAACGCTAAAGACCCGTATCGTCTCGTAAATATTGATGGTCTCATCCCCCTGGTGGTGAGACCATCTACATTTTCTTTGTGATCAACAAATCGAGCGTTTCGTCTTTTCGCTTCTTTCGACCGAGTCCCTGAATCGAGGAAAACCAATGCTCACACAGGTCATTATCAATGGCTTGCTCAAGGGAGGGCTCTATGCGCTCATGGCCATGGGCATGTCCATGATCTGGGGGGTGATGAATATCATCAACATTGCCCACGGATCTTTCATAATGCTCGGCGCCTACATCACCTATTGGCTTTTCGTCGGGTTTGGGATGGATCCCTTTGTCAGCCTGCCCCTTTCTATGGCAGTGATTTTTCTGTTGGGCTGGCTTATTCAGAAGTACCTCATCAACCTGGTGGTGCAGGCCGATATTTTCATAACGCTTCTGCTGACCTTCGGTATCGAACTGCTTATCAACAACCTCGCGCTTGTCTTTTGGACGGCGGATGTCCGCAAAGTACAGGTCGGCTACGGAGCTGCGAACTTTCAATTCCTCGGAGCCACCGTACCTTACGTGCGGCTGGCCGCCTTCATCATGGCCCTTCTTATCTCGGCCATTCTCTTCCAGCTCATGAACCGTTCCCGCGTCGGCCGGGCCATACGGGCAACGTCACAGGAACTGGATGCGGCCAAGCTGAGCGGTGTAAGAGTCGGCAATATTTACGCCAGTACCTTTGCTATCGGGACGAGTCTGGCGGCGGCGGCAGGGACTCTCTGGGCGATTCTCTTTCCCATCTCGCCCACCATGGGAGGGATTTTGACATTAAAGTCCTTTGTGGTGACCATTATCGGCGGGCTGGGAACGATGCTGGGGCCTTTGGTCGGCGGGCTCATTCTCGGTATCGCGGAAGCATTGGGCACGAACTGGTTCGGTTCGACGTATGAAAACCTGATCAGCTTCGTCATTTTTTTGGTGGTGCTCATTTTTATGCCACGGGGAATACTGGGATCAAGAAGGTAATCTATGAAAAAATCATCGATTTTCATGGGAATTGCCGTTGTGGCCGTCGCCGCTGCGCTGCCTTTCATTCTCAATAACTTCACTCTCCGGACGGCAACGGACATTCTGATTTTCGCGATCCTGGCCAGCAGTTGGAACATCATCGGCGGCTACACGGGATATGCTTCTTTCGGCAACATTGTCTTCTTCGGCCTGGGTGCTTACACAACAGCTATTTGCATGACGACGTTGGGACTCGGTTTTTTTCCGTCCATGGTCCTCGGCGGACTGCTCAGCGGGATGTATGGATATCTGGTCGGGCTGCCTATTCTTCGGCTGAAAGGACATTATTTTGCCATCGCGACGCTGGGTCTTGCCGAGGCGACCAAAGCCCTGGTCCAGAACCTAAACATCACGGAAGGAAACTCCGGTATGTATCTGCCCATACCTGACTTTTCCATTGACGCCAGCTATCGCTTTTTTTATTTTACGTCCCTGGGCGTGCTGCTGATTATGCTTTTGGCCACCCATTTTATACTGAAGAGTAAATTCGGCTATGGCCTGATCGCCATTCGTGAAGATGAAGACGCCGCGGATTCAATCGGTATCAACACGACGCTGTTTAAAAGCGCGGCATTCGGTTTGAGCGGTTTTTTCTCAGGTTTTGCAGGGGCGATCTATGCCTATCAACAGGGGTTTATCAAGCCGGAGCCGGTGTTTGCGGTCACCAGCACGGTGAAAATGATCGTCATGGCGGTGTTTGGCGGTATCGGCAGCCTCTGGGGGCCGACCATCGGCGCGATAACCATTGAGCTCATCACAACTTATCTGAGAGATTATTTTTTGGTTATTCACACGCTATTTTTCGGTTCCATCATCATCCTGGCCATTCTCTTTGCGCCCAAAGGTATCTATGATATCTTCACTGGCCGCAAAAAATTGGGCATCGTCTATTTTCTCGACAACATCAGGAAGAACCGGGTATGAAGGAGCCTGCAAATAAGAATACGGCGAATATTTTCCAAGCCTTGAATATAAATATTGAGGATGATTGGCGGTTATGACCGAGCAGCAAAAAGCAATTCTGGTAGGAAAAGCGTTGACCAAACAATTCAAAGGGCTCATAGCGAACGATCAGGTGGATTTTACCCTCAACAAGGGTGAGATCCTGGGCTTGATCGGACCCAACGGCGCCGGAAAAACGACACTGGTAAACATGATCAGCGGCAGCCTTTCCATTACCAGCGGCGACGTACTCTTCAAGGGCAAGTCCATCAAAGGGTTGAAACCTTATCAGATCGGACGTCTGGGTATTGCCCGGACCTACCAAATCGTCAAACCCTTTGCCCGGATGACGGTTTTGGAAAACATTGCCGTGGGTGCCATGTTCGGCAGACAGACCAAAAAACAGGGGGTCCGCCGGGCCCTGGACATGGCCGGGCAAATTGTCTCTTTTGTTGGTCTGGAAAAGCTCAAAAATCAACAGGCGGACCAGTTGAGCGTCGCCTCCCGAAAGCGCCTCGAGATCGCCAAGACCCTTGCCATGAACCCTGAAGTGGTGCTGTTCGACGAGGTCATGTCCGGGCTGAATTCAAACGAAATCGATGCGGCCGTGGTGTTGATTCACCAGATCCGGGACCAGGGCATCTCGATCATCGTCATCGAGCACGTCATGAGAGCCATCAAAGCGATCAGCGACCGTCTTTTCGTGCTCCATCACGGCGAAAAAATCGCCGAAGGGCCGCCGGCGGACGTCCTCAACAACAAAGAAGTAATCCAGGCCTATCTCGGCAAGCGATACCAGCAGGCTGCCATTCCCTGAGCGAGGAACCCATGTATCTGGAAGTAACCCATCTCGATGTTTTCTACGGCGACATTCAAGTTTTGTGGGATGTTTCTTTTTTCGTGGAAGAAGGAAAGATTATCGCCATTGTCGGATCCAACGGCGCCGGGAAGACGACCCTCATGAAAACGATTTCCGGCATCAAAACACCCAAAAGCGGAGAGGTTCATTTCCAGGGTCAGCGTATCGACTCGCTGCCGTCTCATGAGGTGGTGAATCAGGGAATCATCCTTGTGCCCGAAGGCCGAAAACTTTTTTCGGATATGACCATCGAAGAAAACCTGCTCATGGGCGCCTATCATCGAGGCAAGGACCCGGAAGTAATCTCCAGTCTGAAACGAATGTATTCCCTTTTCCCCATCTTGAACGAGCGTCGCATGCAAAAAGCCGGCAGTCTCTCCGGCGGCGAACAGCAGATGCTGGCCATCGGCCGCGGACTGATGGGCAATCCCCGGCTCTTTTTGATCGACGAGATGTCACTCGGCCTCGCGCCGCTTATCGTCGACAATCTGGTCGAAATCGTTGCAACCATCAACAAGCAGGGAACCACCGTCCTGCTGGTCGAACAGGACGTGCAACTGGCTCTGGAAAATTCCGATTACGCTTACATTCTCGAAACAGGTCGGGTGGTCAAAGAAGGTCCCTCCCGCGAACTTCTGACAGACCCGGAGATCAAGGACATCTATCTGGGAATGTAAGACCCTAACTGATCGAAAGTCGAGGCTTGCTCGCCTCTGGCTGCGATGCCCAGATCCAAGGCGTCCGAGGGTGAAGCTGTAGTCGTCTACCAGCGAACCCTCGGCAACGAAGGAGATCCCCGTGGGCGGGATTTCGCTTCGCTCAA
>CAZQAF010000060.1:0-1654 GCA_964591175.1 uncultured Desulfobacteraceae bacterium
CCGAAATCACTGAGATATCCCGAAAGTTTGCGTGTGTGCCACCGGACGGCCAGGCCGACGCCGTCCCAGGCGCGGATTTCGATCTCGCCGTGGGTATATGTTCTATAGGAAAGGATGTCGCTGAGCCTGTAATTTTTAATGGTAATGACCTCATTTTTTCCGTCTTTGTTGATATCATCAATAAGGATGCGCATGGGATAATAGGCATGATTTTCGGTATCTTCCACACCGGCGTTGGGGAGTTGAAAGTAGCGGGGGGTGCCGCCGGTTTTTTCGCCGTCCTTCCATATTTCTTTTCCGGTGGAACTGTAGATCCTGAGATCATCGAGATGGTCAAATACCACGGCCTCTTCAGCCCCGTCATTCATGGCGTCTCCCAGGGCAAATCCCAGGACGTTGGCGCGTCTTGCGCGCATGTCTTTATTGGCGGACTCGTATCCGGAATTTTGCCAGACCAGCTCAAAAATAGGTTTGTTAAAGGGGCTTTCCAATCCCTGTTTTTGACCCAACAGAACATGTCCTCGATGGGGGAGATCGATGACCCGGTAGTACCATTCGCTTTCCGGAACAATTTCGGTAAAGGTTTTTCCGTTAAACTCGACGACAAAGGATTTGACGTATTTTCGGTATGGATCCAGCGCGGAAACGAAAATTTCCGCAACACCGTTTCGGTTGATATCCGCCACGTCCACGCCGATGAGATGGTCCAGGTCACGATTGGCAAGGGTGCCTATTTTTCTGAACCGTTTGTTTTCATACCGGTAAGCTTCCAGGGTGTGATCCGTGGTAAACACGGTCTCATTTTTGCCGTCGCCGTCGATATCGCCGATGGCCACGCCGGTGATCCGCTGGTGAAAGCTCCTGCTTTTCCAGAAGCGAACGGCCGGCCCGGATCCCATCTGGGTGGAGAGAAATGCCGAACCGGGTGAGCCCTTTTGAGTGTTTTGCGTCTCCTCGCCGCCGAAACCGCCGGTAAGCAGTTTGTTGGGATTTGCCCGGAAATCCGGTTCGGTTTGTGCGGCTTTGGACCCTGGCGGTTGAGCGGAAGGAGGAACGCGCCGGGCCGCCATGACGCGGCCGAATTCTTTTTCATTGATGTCGGATGCAAAAAGGTTGACGCTGGGAATGACCTGATCCATTCCCTGGCTTTGGTTGAAGAATGTCAGGGGCTTCTTTTTGCCGGTGACATCCACCATCTTTGCATCGATGCTGACGCTGTTGCCGAAAACCGTCAGACTTCCGAAAAGCACGTAATCGGCCCCCAGTTTTTTTCCCAGAATTTGCGCCTTGTTTTCATTCATTGTTCCGGCAACGGCAGCCGCCGCTTTCTCAACGGTCTGCCGGTTCATGATGGAAACCTTGTTTTCCCAATAAAGGCGGGATGAGAGCATATCCACGATGCCGTCTTTTAAAAATGAAAGGTCTTTTTCGGAATTGATTTTAAACGGCACGATGGCCACCTGAAGCGGTTTGGCCAATGCATTGCCAGTGCTAAAAAATATAAATACGAAAATTAAGATAAGGGCCCATCCGGTGGTAATTTTGTTATATGAGGTTTTCAAAAAAATCTCCTTCGTTTGTATCGTTACTTTTTTATATTATTTATCACGAAAGCACGAAAGTAGGAAATCGAATTTATTATTGTTTTTTTTCG
>CAZQAF010000060.1:1754-21475 GCA_964591175.1 uncultured Desulfobacteraceae bacterium
TTCGCGTTTTCGTGATTATTCCTTATTCTCAAGCAACTCGTTCAATATCTCGTTCACCAGCTTTGGGTTGGCTTTTCCTTTGGTCTCTTTCATGACCTGGCCCACGAAAAAGCCGAAAAGTTTGGTCTTGCCGTTTTTGTAGTCCGTCACTTCCGCCGCGCACTGCTGAAGCACCTTTTTAACAATCCCTTTGATGGCGGTCTCATCGGTCATTTGAACCAGCCCTTTTTCCGCCACGATCTCTTTAGGGGCTTTCCCGGTTTGGGCCATCTCGTCGAATACGGTTTTGGCCATTTTACTGCTGATGGTCTTATCCTCGATCAGGAGAAGAAGCTGCGCAAGGTCTTTCGAGGAAACCGGCGACTCGGTAATGGATTTATTTTGGGCGTTTAGCAGCCCCGTCAAAGGTCCCATAACCCAATTGCTGACCTGTTTGGGGTTCGGAAAATCCAATAAGCAGTTTTCAAAATAGTCTGCAAGCTCACGGCTTGATGTCAAAATATCGGCATCATAGACCGGAAGTCCGTATTTCTCCATAAACCGAAGTTTTTTTTCGTCCGGGAGCTCGGGAATATGCCTCTGGATGGCGTCGATCCAGTCGTCGTCGATGGCCAGGGGCAACAGGTCGGGGTCCGGGAAATAACGGTAGTCATGGGCTTCCTCTTTGCCCCGCATGGAGTTGGATCTGTTTTTATCGGGATCCCATAATCTTGTTTCCTGAAGGACCTGGCCGCCGTCTTCCAAGACGTCGATTTGCCTGGAGATCTCAAATGCAAGCGCCTTTTCGACGTGTTTGAAAGAATTTAAATTTTTCAATTCGGTTCGGGTCCCAAAGCCCTCGGACCCATTTGGCCTGACTGATATATTTGCATCGCACCGAAAGCTTCCTTCTTCCATGTTGCCGTCGCTGATCTCGAGATAGCGTACAATGGCCCTGAGGTGTCGAAGATAGGCGCCGGCTTCTTCGGGAGACCGGATATCCGGTTCGCTGACAATCTCAATTAAGGGAACGCCGGTTCTATTAAAATCGACCATGCTCACCGGACGATCCGGATCATGGATCAATTTGCCGGCATCTTCTTCCATATGTATTCGCGTAATACCGATCCGCTTTTGGTTGCCGTTTATCTCGATATCAATGTATCCGTTCAAAGCAATGGGCAGCTCGTACTGGGAAATCTGGTATCCTTTGGGAAGATCGGGATAAAAATAGTTTTTGCGGGCAAATCTGCTTTCCCGGTTAATGCGGCAATGTGTAGCAATGGACATTTTAAGTGTATAGTCAACAACTTTTTTATTCAGTACGGGAAGAACGCCCGGCATTCCCAGGCATACCGGGCAGGTGTGCGTATTGGGCGGCGCTCCGAAAGCGGTTGAGCAGCCGCAAAAAATCTTTGTCCTGGTCTTGAGCTGGGTGTGAACTTCAAGCCCGATAACCGGTTCGTATGCCATTATCTCTAAGCCTTTGATAGTTTAGTATCTTAATTGTAGAATTGCTGTTTTTTATGGCAAATTTTTTTTCATTATGCCGCTAAGACACCAAGACACAAAGAAGGCCTAATATAATATATCCTTTGTGTCTTGGTGCCTTTGTGGCCAATGTTTTTGGTTCCGAATTTTCCATGATTGCAAAAAATTAGTCAAGCCATAATTTGCAGGTCTCTGGGGAAACAGTATGTCCAACTCCAAAAGATATTGACAACAAAAGGATCCTAAATTACATTAATTCAGTAAAAAACATACGTATTATATGTTTAATATGGGAGGTCTCTATGGCACTTGTAAAGAAAACAGTTGAGCTTGATCAAGAGCAAATCAACCGTATCAAGCTCGCATTAAAGACAAAATCAGAAAAGGACGCGATTAACTTTGTTCTCAAACAATTTGATACCGACATTCAGTTGGCTGAAATAACCCTGATGGATGCCGGAAGCTTTGATTTTGAGGAGGTTTAAAACTTGCAGGAAAAGGTCGTATTTGACACCAATATATATATCGGCATCTTTAATTATGGAATGTACAAGGATGAGATCAGCGGGTTTGATAAGGTGATGTATCTGGTTCATCCTGTGCTTCATGAGCTGTGGTTAGGTGCTAAAGGCAGATCAGAAATAAAGCACTTAATTCGCTTTGGTAACACATTTGTTAGACTTGGCCGACTGGTGCAACCGATACCATCTACCCAAATATTGATCGGCCGTGTTTGTAGTAAACTTCGCTTTTCAGGAAAACTTGACCCGAATAATCCGAGAGGCTATAATGAAGTTTGTATCGCTCTGTTGGCCCGTCAGATCGGCGCGACGGTAATCTCCCGAAATGTTGACGATTTCAAGCGGATTGATGAAGTTATTGATTTTAACTTCAGAGACATCGTTTGAGATGAAAGAGAAAATCGATGAAATTCTTTTTGTGCGTTATCGGCATGGTTATGGTCGTGGAAGGGCTTCCATATTTTGCATTTCCCGTAAAAATGAAACTGGTGATACAAAAAGTGCTTGAAATGTCGGATAAGGGGCTTCAAAAATACGGTTTTGTGCTTATGTTTATTGGAATGTTCTTGGTTTATTTGGGAAAAAGATAGGTTGTTATCTTCTAAACATTCGATGCATGGATAACCCGGTTGAATAAAACAGACAATAATAATTCGAAGCTTAATTCATCTGAAGAACAGGGGGAAGGGGTTCGGAAAGTTCTTTTAAAGGGAATTTTCTGGCGAATCCTGATCATCGAAAGCATTCTTTTGGTATGGTCTTTGGGCTACCGTGCGCTTGCGGATCACTATGCCCAGCCCGTGGATTTAATCTGGTATGCCGTGAGAATCACCGTGCTGGTCGCTATCATTATATTGTTTGTCATGGTGACCTTTAGACGGTTTCTGACCGCTAAAATCATCGTGCCCCTTGAAGAGATTGCCGCTTCCAATCGGCGTTTAAAGGGTACCGATTCCGCTGAGACCGATATGGAAGTGGCGGATGATGCGCCAATGGAGATCAGGGAAATCGTCGCCACGCGGAAAGATATGCTGGCGACCCTCTTCAAAGTTTCAGAAGAACGATTGCGTTTGGTTAATTTTATTCGCGACATGTTCGGGCGATATCTGTCAAAGAAGGTGGTCGATAACATACTGGAATCCCCGGAAGGGCATAAAATCGGCGGACAACGCAAAACCGTTACCATACTGATATCGGACATTCGGGGTTTCACCGGCTTGTCTGAGACCATGGACCCGGAAACAATGGTCCGGTTTTTGAACCGATATCTAGAGCAAATGTCCAAAATTATTTTAGAATATGACGGCATCATCGATGAGATTCAAGGAGACTCGATTTTAGCGGTTTTCGGCGTTCCTGATAAAAACGAAACAGATCCCATACGGGCTGCGGCATGTGCCGTAACGATGCAAAATGCGCTGGATGAATTGAACCATACGTTTATACGTGAAGGACACCCACCCCTTGAAATGGGTATCGGAATCAACACCGGCAGCGTGGTTGTCGGCAATATCGGCTCCGAGGTGAGAATGAAATATGCCGTTGTGGGCCCAGCCGTAAACACGGCGGCGCGTATCGAAACGAATACGGTGGGCGGACAGGTTCTGATCGGAGAATCGACGTATGATCTCATCAAAGAACTGGTGGTTTGTGAGGCGCCTCAGGTGTTCATGATGAAGGGTCTCAGAAAGCCCCTGGTTGCTTATACCGTTAAACAAATCGGACCGCCGTATAACCTTGAATTAAAATTGCGACCGGTGATTGAAACCGGTGTTCACATGAATCTGCCCTTTAGATGCTGGAAGGTGCTGGACAAGAAAGTCGATGACGAGACGGTTTCAGGCGAGACCATCATGCTGAGCGAAAATGCAATCACAGCAGCTATTGCCAACTCATTTGAACCATGGACGGATATCAAGCTGAATTTCGATTTTTGTGTGGAAGCCCACTGTTTCGAAGACATTTATGCAAAAGTGTTGTCTGTGGATGAAAAAGACGGAATGCCTGTTCATCAGCTCCAAATCACTTCCATCGTTCCCAAAGACAGAGCGATCCTGGATCAGTGGATGAAGTATGCTTCCTGAAGGGGAACCGCAGATGGACGCAGATAGACGCAAATTGGTTCGCTTCGCTCACGGTAGAAACGTTGAAATATCAGACAGAATTCCTCTTTGCACCAATATTCCAATATTCCATCATTCCATTATTCCGGAAGTGAAAGAAAAAACCTACAGAACAAATGTTTTATTCACGATATGTTCTGGAATTTCGTAAAGGTATATTCGTGTCCATTGGCGTCCATTTGCGGTTATCTTTTTCTAATACCGGAATTTCGGATGCGCTTCGATCAGCGCCCGGGTGTATGGGTGACGGGGATTTTGGATAATATTGTCAGCGGATCCCATTTCAACCAACTCGCCCTTGTAAATGACGGCAATTCGATCGCACAGGTACCGGGCAGCGGCAAGGCTGTGGGTAATAAACAGGAACGTCACGTCAAGTTTTTGACTGAATTGAGATAAGATATTGAAAATCTGAATGGAAATGGGGGCATCGAGCATGGATGTGGGTTCATCCGCAACCACAAACGCAGGTTCCAGTATCATGGCCCGGGCAATGGCAACCCTTTGACGCTGTCCTCCGCTCAACTGGTAAGGGTAACGATGAAGGAAATCTCCGGGAGGTGAAAGGCCCACCGATTTCATGACAAGATGAACTTTGTCTTTGCGGATTATTTTATTCCCGATATTGTGAATGACCAACGGCTCCGAAAGGGTATCATAAACCGAGAGGTAGGGATTCAGGGACTGATAGGGGTCCTGAAAGATCATTTGGACTTTCCGTCGAAATGCTCTCAGTCGTTTTCCTTTGAGGGTCGCAATGTCTTCTTCATCAAAGGCCAGCCGGCCTTTGTCGGGATCTTCCAGTTTGGTGATAAGCCTGCCGATGGTGGTTTTGCCGCTGCCGCTTTCTCCCACCAGCCCGAATATTTCCCCTTTGAATATCTTGAACGATACGTTCTTCAGGGCAATGACCTCTCTCGAATCCCCTTTAAAAAACGAGGTCTTTACACGAAAAATTTTTAAGATGTGTTCAAATTCCAAGATAACGGGGTAGTTTTTGCTCATTTTTTCGACTCACTGTTGCAATGAAAACTTGGTTCTCTGGGATAGTTTAAAGATAAACGGCCCTTTTTGAAATTTTGGATTTAAAAATCACAAATCCCAAGCACCAAATTACAAATAAATCATAAGTTCCAATATCCAATGAATTTCCAATAAAGCAAATCTCCCTTAGAAATAATCAAAGTTTGGTTTTCTATGCCAGGATTTATATTTACGTCAACATTGACTGCATCGCACCTTGTGCGTTTCCGAGATTTTCATCCATTGGGGCTCTGTGTGGCTGCATGCAGGATTCGAAACCGGGCAGCGATCACAAAACCGACAGCCTTGCGGCGGGTGAATGAGATCCACGGTATCTCCCGAACCCGGTATCGGTGACGCTTTTTTCCCATCCAGCGTAAGATAGGAGGCCAGAAGGTTTTGGGTATACGGATGCATGGGCGCCGTAAAAACTTCTTCACGCGTGCCGGTTTCAACCACTTGGCCGGCGTACATGATATTGATGCTGTCGCAAACATCCGCCACCACGGCAATATCATGAGAGATAAATATCAGACTGATTTCAAGTTCTTTTTGGAGTTTTTTGACGGCATTTAAAATTTGGGATTGGACGATGACATCCAGGGCGGTGGTGGGCTCATCTGCGATGATCAGGTCAGGATTGCAAGCCAGTGCCATGGCGATGATCACGCGCTGTTTCATGCCGCCGCTGTAATTATGGGGAAAGTCCCGCATTCGGCCGGCTGTAATTCCAACCAGTTCAAAGAGTTTTTCGACCTGCCGGGTTGCCGATACCATGGATATATGCGGGTCATGGGCCACAATGGCTTCTATGATTTGTTCATTCACACGATGGACCGGGTTCAGCGCATTCATGGCTGCCTGAAAGATCATGGCAATTTTATTCCAGCGAATTTTCCGCATTCCTTCTTCGGATATTTCCAGAAGATTGTGACCGTCAAACAGCACTTGCCCCTGGGTTATGGCGGCATTGGTGGGCAAAAGCCGCATCAGCGCCATACCGATGGTTGTTTTTCCACAGCCGGATTCTCCCACAAATCCCAGTGATTTTCCCTTGTCCAGAGAAAAGGAAACCCCTTCAACCGATTTGATAAATCCTTTGCGTGTGTGATACCCGATGCTTAAATTTTCCACTGTTAACAGGGGCATCCTTATTCTCCTTCAACCTCTTTTCTGAGGCGGGGATCGATCACTTCTTCCATTGCGCGGCCCAGCATGTAAAAGGCAAGGGTCAACAGAGAAATACAAATTCCCGGAGGAATCAACCAGTAAGGCGCCTGAAACATGTTTCCGGTTTTCCAAACCCATTGAAGCATCATTCCCCAACTGACGGTGCCGGGATCTCCAAAACCCAAAAACGACAGTGACGCTTCGATAATGATGGCCGATGTGACGCGAAATGTCATGTATAAAAGGGACAGGGGAAGAACATTGGGTAATATATGCCTGAAGATAATTCGAAAGGAAGAGGCCCCCGAGACTTTGGCTGCTTCGATAAAGGGTCTCTGTTTGAGGGAGAGCGTTTGTGCCCGAATGACACGCGATACGCCGGGCCATCTGAACAGCGCAATCAAAAGGACGATGATCCAGATATTGAGCTGGCCGAACAAAGAAGACAGAATGAGCACCACAAGAAGTGTCGGCATCACCATGATCATGTCCGCAAGTCGCATGAGAAGGGCATCTGTCGATTTGCCCGAATAGCCGGCAACTATGCCGATGAACGTGCCCAGAACGATACTCATAAATGCTGCAGAAATTCCGACCATGAACGCAATTCGAGCACCGGCCAGAAGCTGGCTCAAAATATCGCGTCCGATAAAATCCGTCCCCAGCCAGTGGCGAAGGCTTGGACCGGCGGAATAGGAGATGTTGGGATCTACCCCGGTCATGGGATTGTACATGGGGTCGATAAGCGGGGTAAAAAAGCTGGCGACGGCCATGGCGGCAAAAATGACTAAAAGGGTCAGGCCGATTTTACCCAGAAGATTTTCTTTGAAAATCGACCAGCTTTCCAGAAAACGATCCAAAAAGATTGATCCTGGCGTAAATATATTGTTTCTGTCAGGTTTTTTCATTGCTTTGAGCGTTTGTTCTATTCTTTCAAACTTGAACGTTGAACGGTGAACCCTGAATCGATCCGGTTATTACTCCGTGTTTTCGTGATTTTTTTTTTAAACTCAGTATCGAATCCTGGGATCCAGGTACATATAAAGCACGTCAACCGCCAGGTTGGATAATAAAACAACGATAGCGATCAATAAGAAAGATGCCTGCGCCAGGGGATAATCATTGTTACTGACGGCAAACACCAGTTCTCTGCCGATTCCGGGCCAGGAAAAAACCGTTTCCGTCAATGCGCCGCCGCTGATTGAAAACGCCAGACTGAGCCCCACGCTGGTGATGACCGGAAGTGCCGCATTGGGTGCGGCATGGCGGTTTCGAATGACTTTTTCCGTCAACCCTTTGGCTCTCGCCGTTAAAATATAATCCTCTCTGAGGGTGTCGAGCATACTGCTCCGCATGATAAGCAGATAACTCCCAAAGTGAATCAGGAAAAGAGTGACCAGCGGCAGAATCATGTGATGGGCAACATCGAGAAGTTTCAGCCAATAGCCCGATGCCGGATCTGTCCATATCTCCGCGGAAATCATGCCGTTTAAAGGAAATCCGCCGATTTTATATGCAAAAACCCATATCAAGATCAACGCAACCCACGGCAAAAACAACGTATGGCAGACCAGGGCTCCCAGTGTCAGCCACGTGTCTGTTTTTTCCCCTTTATGCCAGGATGCAATTTTACCCAGATATACGCCGGCCAAAGCCGAGAGAATGACGGCGGTGGTGAACAAAATCATGGTATTGAAAAGACGGCTCCAGATAATCGACGTCACAGGTTGACCATAATGAAAGGAGATGCCCAGGTTGCCGAGAAAAAAATTTTTGAGATAATAGCCGTACTGTACCCATATCGGCTGGTTGAGTCCCAGTTGAGCAATGAGGCGCTGGGCATCCTCCGGCGTCATGTTCGGGTCCACGATTCTACTGATGGGATCACCGGGGCTCAGCCGGAGCAGTACAAAAAGAACGGTCAGGATGATAAAAAAGATGACCAGTATCTCGATCAGTCTTTTAAAGATGAATTTTCTGATTTCCATTTCGAAACGGGTTTCACCTGGCAAAAAGACCAGATATTTCCAATGCCGTCCACCATATTCACCCAGCCGCTGAAGGTATCCTTACGTACGGCTTCGATGAGTGTCGGATCATAAAGCGGAATGTAAGGAACATCCGCCATGAGGATTTTTTGCATTTGCCAGATCAGCTTTTGGCGTTTTTCCGGATTCATCTCGCTTGCGGATTGATCTGCCAATTGGTCGAATTTTTTATTTTTGTATCCGCTCATATTCCAGCCCCGCGGTTTGTCGTTGGCTGAATAAAAAAAATTCCTCAGATAATCCGGATCCAGAGATAAACTCCCGTAGCCGAGAACAAATGCATCAAATTTATGTTGTCCTTTAACCTTTTCAAGCAGCGCCCCAAAGGCCATGGGTTTTGAAAATACCGGCATGCCCATCGCCCTGAGCCATTCCTGTATCATCAACCCGCTCATGGCCCTTAAGGGGTCATAATCAGCCGGAGGGGTTAAAATCTCGAATTTTCCCATCAACTTTCCGTCAGGCGTTCGGATGCCCTTTCCGGGAACTACTTGACCGCTATGATCAACCGGCGGCACCTCCCAGGTATATCCGGCGTTTCGGAGAATATGATAAGCCTTAATAATGCGTTTTTTCCGGTTCAGTCCTTTTCCGTAGCAATCGGCATCGGGACAGAACCAGTAATGGTTCACCGGCGGTACGATGGAGTCCATACGGGTTCCATATCCTTGGAGAATTCTGGAAATAATAAAATCCTTGTCGATCAGAAACGCTATCGCTCGCCTCAGATTGACATCGTCAAACGGCTTTTTTCTCACATTAAATCCCATAAAATATAAGGCACTTTTTTTATTGAAAAACACCTTAATCTCTTTGTTTTGTTGGAGATTTTTTAAATAGCCCGGCTGGATACCCCACCAAAACATGTCGATGGTTCCTTTTTTCAGGGCCAGTACGGCAATATCGGAGGTCCCGTAGTTTTTGAAGAGAATATCATCTATGTAAGGCCCGAGCAGCCGCCCGTTGATGCGTTTGTTTTTACCGAAAAAATATGTGTTTTTCTTTAAATGAAGATAGGTGCCTTTTTGCCATTCCATTAAGACGAAAGGGCCGCATCCCACAGGGTTGTCCATTTTGTAATTGAGTAGAAATCGCAACGGTTTTTTTTTCTTTTTGGCGGTTTCAACGACCTGGGACCATTCCTTTTTCTGAACGATCCTTGTTGTCAGAATTCTGTCCTGAAATATGGCTTTTGGCTTGATTAAATAGAATATTACGGTGTGTTTATCGGGTGTTTCGACTTTTTTTATAAATTTCCAGACGGAATAATGTCGAGGGATCTTGAATTCGTTTATGAGGTTACCTGTAAAGGCCACATCTTTTGATGTTACTTCCGATCCGTCTGACCACCTTGCAGGTCTGAGGCGGACGGTATATGAAATCGTTTCCGGATGAAATTCGGCCGGGCCCGCGGCCAGCCAAGGGATCAGGTCAAGGGTCTCCGGGTCTCGCAAATACAGCGGCTGGTAAATCAGCGATAAAATTCTTTTTGAATTGGCGTCACTGGCCAGCCAGATATTCAAGGTTTTAGGTTCTTCATGCAGCCCTATTTTAAGAATTGGATGCTCCTGTTGCTTTCCGCAGGAGAGCGGCAATAAAAAAAGAATACCCAATAGAATAAATAATATAATATTATTTTTCAACATACTGAACACCAAATTCCGCCATGACAAAAATGAATTCATCTGTTTACGAATTCATAAAAATTTAGGATGCTGAAACCCGACCGTTCATTTCCTTAATTTTCTGTTCCACAAAGTCGATGACGTTGACTTCCAGTTTAGCCTGATTCAGGCGGTTGATTCTGGGGATGCCCCCGGGGCTGACACAGTTGATTTCGACCAGCTTATCCCCGATCAGATCGATCCCCACAAAATAGAGGCCGTCTTTGACCAGGCGGTCTTTGATGACCTGACAGATTTCTTTATCCCGCTCCGTTACTTCATGTTTTAATACATGGCCGCCGGCGTGAATATTGGTCCTGAAATCTCCTTTTGAGGGTAGGCGTTGCATGGCGCCCAGAATCTCGCCATTTAAAAGCAAAATTCTGACATCGCCTTCTTTTTTTACGATTTCCATAAATTCCTGAACCATAATCGGTTCGCGCGCCGGATAACTTTCATATCCTTTCACATAATAATGGATCAGAGAATTCAGATTTTCCTGGTCCTGTGTACTGACCTTGATGACGCCTTCACCGCCGAATCTTTGCAACGGTTTAACCACCATGGCGCCGCCGAAATCATCGATAATTTTTTTCAGTCGCTTCGGATCCCTGGATACATGGGTCACCGGAATGATGTCCGGAAAATTCAATGTATAAAGTTTACTGTTCCCGAGGATTTGACCGCTGGTGGAGTTGACTATGAAGACCCGGTTATTGATGGGAGAAAGAAATTCCAGGGCTTGATAATTAAGGGGCGGATTCTTCCTTAAAAAGAAAACGTCCAGCTCGGTAACGGTTTCAAATATGAGTTCATCCTTTTTCAGACAATTTATGGCGGCTCGCCAGTATTTTTTCATGGAAAGATTCGGTGCGACCGTGATGTTTCGCATCCTGGCGACAACTTCGCCGTTGCGGATATAAATATCGTGGGGTTCAAGAAAGTAAACCGTATGTCCCCGTTGATTGCACTCATACATCAAGTGACTGGTGGTTTCCCATGTCGGTTCAATGGATTCCAATCGGTCCATCATAAAGGCGATTTTCATTTTTTCCCTTTTCAGTTGGGATTGTCAGGTGTTTCTATTTGGCGTTTATAGATGAACTCTGTTTTTCAGAAATATTTTCTTTGCAATAGTCTCTATCTTCAATCTTCCGATGAAGATGGCGAATTCGGCTGCTTAAAACTTTACATATTTCCAAGGCAATCTGAGGGTATTCCCGGACGATTTCTTTGAATTCCTGCTTATATAAAACCATAAAGTCGGATGGTTTTTCCGTTCGAATACTTACCGATCTTACCGTATCCCCAAAAAGGGCCATCTCACCAAAATATTCTCCGTTCCTCATCCGGTCGATTTCAATTTCATTGGGCTTACCTATATCTTTAATGACCGATACTTCTCCTCGGATCATCAAAAATAACGTATCGCCGGCGTCGCCTTCTTTGATGATGATTTCACCGTCCGGATAATCAACTTCTTCAACAACGGACCCTATAGCGGCAAGTTCGCCGATGGACAGGCTTTCAAATAATTCGATACCTTTCAACAACACGATTTTTTCAGAAATTGTGGTTTTTTCCGTCATTGCTGCCCTCCTTTTTCCGGCAGGAGATCGATCAATTTTAGCGCAGATCTTCGAATGAAGTTATTTCCAGCCGTGGAAAGCTCGAGTATTATATGATGTTCGATCCATTCGGGTTGATAATCTTTTATCATATCCAGGGTCAATGCCACGGTCACCCAATCCTTATCGGACAGCAGGCGGGAGGTAAAAGCGACTTCTCCGGAATCTAATCCGGAAAGCGGAAATGATTTTTTCCCGAAATTAAAACTTTCCTGAGGAGAAGAACTTTCTATCAAAGGAGCCATTATTTTAAAGAGACGTTTGTCCATCATGTTTTCAAGGGCTTCCATGGCATTTGAACGTTGACGGGAATCCGAAGAGAATATCCCCCGGTATATAATTTTCATTTCTCCCAATGTATCCTGAAGGGCCAGGACACGCAAAATATTTTCGATGTTAAGCATCTTTTTTTGGTTGAAATGATCAATAAGAAGGTTTCGCGAATCGTTTTCTGGAAAAGCTTCCAAACTTAAAGCATCCGACAGGTATTGATAGCTTTCATGGATTTGTTTTCTAGCAAACCGGAACACATCGATATCCTTGACTTCCAAGGATTCCAGCAAATTGAAAAGGGCTTTTCTGGTATTGCTGTTGGGTATGGCAAGGGACTCCACCAAGAGTTCGGTGTTCAAATAAGCGGCGGTTTCAATCTTTTTTTGAGCCAGTTGAAAAATATCTCCATTGGTGTCGTTCATCATCATGATGACTTTTTTCAAAAGTTCGTCATTGTCGATTTCAAGGGCTGACAATGCTGCCAGACGGACGCGGTACGTAGGATGTGACAGAAACGGATATACCAGATCATTCAAGGCCGGTATTTTCAGGTTGTAAAGTCCGATTAAAATGTCAGGCACCAAAAATTCATTGTTTTCGGCCGTCAGCATTTCTTTAAGCGTGTCGATGAAAATGTTATCTCCGGACCCGCCGGCGGAAATGACGCCGGCCTGCCGCTCGTTCAGTTCCTCGGACCGAATATAGGATTGGATTATCGGGCGGTATGTTTCCGGTTCATGGCGATACAGACCGATGAGGGCATGGGCTTTAATTTCGGGATGAGGATGTTGTGTAAAGTATTCATAATCGAACGTTTCTGAAAATTCAGGATCGAGGCGATTTGAGGCTTGAAGGGCAGCCAAAGTAAGATCCTGGTTTCTTTCGGATTTTGCCAAATCCATCAACAAAGAAACCGCCTGTTCTCCGGATTTGGAGGACAATAGCTCAATAAGACCGATCCGGGTATGATCGTCTTGGTTGCCAAGGGCGATTAAAAGATGTTGGTCTAAATCTTTTGTTCCTAATGCCTGTAGAAGGCGGGCATACCAGAGTGATCGCCTCCCCCGAGAATCGAGAAAGGCTTGAATCAACCGGGAGTTGATCTCTTTGCCGCGAAAAACGTGTTCCATATCCATTTTTTCCAGGACCTTCAAATCAAGCATGTCCTTTGATACAAGGTCGAGAAGGATTTTTGAATATTTTCTTTTTAATACAAAGACGGAAGCAAGCCATGCCCCTGCAAATGGGATGGCTATTAGGGATAAGTATCTGGGATGAAATAATTTCTCAGAAATTAAAATCATCCCGGATCCCAAAAGCAAAGCGATCCTGACAACCGTGCCTCTGAGAAAAGGTCTTAAAACGGCGCGCAAGGATTCCGGTATCAGTCCCATTAAAATGTTTCTGGCTGGATTATTAATGGTCGTTCGCAAAACCATGGTGGACATTCGCGCATACATGGCGGAAAAAATATCGAACCTGAGTAAAAAGGCAAGGAATGCCAAAATATAGTTGGCCGGATGAAACATCAATGCCACCGGCAACCCCCAACGACCGTATATACGACCGACAAACAAAAGAATAATTAGGCTGCCGATGTTCAAAAATCCTCGAAAGTATCCTAAAAAATGGATGAGACCCGATTCGGTGGCATACTGTGCATTTATCGCAAAATTGAATTGATAGTTTAGTATGGGGATGATGATATTGGGAAGAAATGTCAATAAAATTAGGATTTTTATGAGTGAAGACTCTTTCATTAACGGAAGCATTTTTTTGAATTCCGTAATGAGGTTGCTGCGTGTTTTGGATTTTTTATTTTTTTTATCACTGATCAAAAGCGTGGGATAATCTTTTCCCATGCGCTTGACAACCACGGCGCCCACCATTGTGGTTCCCAGATAAAACAGCAAAAGATTGTCGAGGGTAATGGCCTTGGCCAGAAAGGGTGTGCCAAAACTTCCGATAATGGAACCGATAACGCCGCCGGCAGTAATAAGGGAGAACAATCGTTTGGATTGCCGGGTGTTGAAAAGATCGTTGGCCAGATTCCAGAACAATAGCCCAAGCAGCGCTTCATACTGAGCTTTGAGCATAAAGAGCACCGGATAGATAATATCGATGTTTAATGGAATTAAGAAACGGATGCCGGCTACTGAAACGCCGCAAAACATAAAAAGATAGGATAGTATTCGTGCTCCCGGGATTCTGACCATAATTCCAGTCAATGCGCCCATAATAATAAACAGGGAAATAGAATTGAGCATATATACGATGGGAAGATATTCGACGCCGTAACGTTTCAGAAAAGCGGTTTCCGCATAATTGTTAAGGATAACGTTGGAGCCGGTCAAAAGGAAATAAAGAAAAAAGGTCCACAGAAACAAACGGATTTCATCTTCATAAACATTTAGCCATTTACCGATGATTTTCAGCATCATTATCCTTTAAGCTAAGTATAGGAAAGAGAAAAGAGGAAAGAGGGTTACCCGCCTTTTCAGAGGGATCCGGAATCTTTAGGATCGGCGGAACCAGAGGCGACCAGGGATAAAGAATCCACGGACGAACACGAATATGTTGTGGTTATCTATTTTCTGGTTCCTAATTCCTATTTTCTAAAATGAGCGTTCATTAGGGCAAATCCATTCCAGATATAACCAAATCCTGCTTATTGGGCCAGGGATTTTACAGATTATGGAATTTCTCTCACCAGTCTGAAACCCGTGGTTCGATAACGGGTTGCAGGATTTCCGTAATTTCGATTGGCCGATCGACAGTAGTAGCCATATTTAAACCAGCTCCCACCCCGACGTATTCTCATGGAGCCCGATTCAGATCCCGTGGGATCTGTGACCGGCGATTTTTTGTATGCTCCGTACCGGTCCCTGCACCACTCCCAGACATTACCGGACATATCATATAGTCCCCAAGCGTTGGGAGCATAGCTTTTCACCGGTGCGGGCTGGTCGATCTGTAATCCTTTGGATTTAATATATTGCTGGCACTCAGTATCTTTTAGACTATTGTTTCCATACATGGCTTTATCACAATCGATGGTGTCGCCCCAGCTATATGCCGTGGAGGTGCCGGCTCTGGCGGCATATTCCCACTCCGCTTCCGTAGGGAGGCGATACTTTCCCTGCCCCAGGCGGTTCAACTTTTGGATGAATTTCATACAGTCATACCAGGAGACCCGGGTTACCGGCATGTTATCCAAATTTTTTTGAAAGACCAGCATCCGTTTCCCCATAATGGAATACCATTGTTTCACCGTGACTTCAGTAGTTTGCATATAGAAAGGCTTACTGATGGTCACCTGATGCTGGATTTCGGAGCTCCCTCTAAAGGGCTCGCCAGGAGGGCTGCCCATGGTAAAGGTCCCTGGGGCTATCAGAACAAATGTCATTCCCAAAGTGTTGGTGTATGTTTTTTCGAGGCCGTAAACGGGGTTGGAAAAAGAGACGATGTATAGAGCGGTAATGAACCCTAAAAACATCCGTACCGCGTTTTTAGATAACATTGCCATTTTGCTCATGAGACCTCCAAACGCTTGGTAAAGATATGAATTTTATTAATGTATTATATAAATATTATTGATTAACTGATATTTGTCAAACATTATTGGGAAATTACCATTGAAATCGTTTCATTTTCAGCAAGTTAAATATACTTGAAAATGGCACCCGGATTTATCTAAATACTGTGCTATCAGCGGATTTTTGTTGATATTTCTTTAAATTCGAAATACCTATTTATGTGTTAATCTTACCAAAAGGTGAAGGAATAAGAGATGAACATTGGCATTATAACCGCTGAAAATTACCATTATCCGCCCACCAAGCGATTGGCACAATCGGCTGCCGAAAAAGGGCACCGGATCATCGTAGTGGATCCTGTCTATGTATGGCCGGTTTTGATGAACGGTGACCCTGATCTGGTAGGCGATTTAACCCATCCGATGCCGGATGTTGTTTTGCCCCGCCAGGGCGCAACGGTCAATGATTCAAGTTTGAAACTGGTGCCGCATCTTCATCAAATGGGGATTCCGCTGGTGAACACGTTAAATGCCATTCTTTTATCAAAGGATCAGTTTCTGACCCTCCAGGCGCTTTGCGCCGTTCAACTGCCTATTCCGGACACCGGATTTATCAATTCCATCGAGGGATTTCACACGGTGCTGGATCGATTGGGCGGGTATCCGGTGGTTCTAAAGCAGGTTCGCGGACGCGTGGGAGAGGGGGTGTTTCTGGTCAAAACCGAACACCAGGCGAGACTGATCCTTCATAACACGTTAGTGACCGGCCAGGGTATGCTGGTTCAAAGATTTATTCCGACGGAAAACAGGCTTGATGTTCGCGTTTTGGTGATCGGTGGAAAGGTCGCCGGCGCCATGAAACTTGCGCCAAAACCCGGAGACTTCAGATCAAACTTTCACCTGACCCAAAAAAGTTGGCCGGTGGACCTGCCGCCCGAGTGGGGGGAAATTGCGCTGAAGGCGGCAGACGCGCTCGGTCTTGAAATCGCCGGGGTGGATTTAATTGTGGATGACAAAAAAAAAGCGCATGTCATTGAACTCAACTATTCTCCGGGTTTCACAGGCCTGGAAGCAGCGACCGGACTGGATATTGCCGGCCGAATCATCGACTACGTTGTTGAAACCTACGGTCGATAATGGTTATTTCTCAATTTTGAGCTTTGTTTCATAGAACACGGATGGCACGGATTTTACGGATTTTCGCAGATCATAAAATTTGGGGGCTCATGCGGCGCAATCGCCTGCGCTGCGCGTCGCCATAGTTGTGAGCGGAGTAGAACCCATTAAAATATCCGTGCAGATCCGTTAAATCCGTGTTCTATTCTTTCAACCTTGAACGTTGAACGGTGAACTCTGAACCGATATTGTATGTCTGAAATTTATTTCTCCAATTACCGGCTGAAAAAAGACACCCACTATTTTCTATACATCGGATCCATCAGAAATTACGGTCTGAATTTATATCTAAAAGAAGCGCTTTCCAAAATTTACCATCGTCCGTTTGATTTCATCTCAATTGTTCAGGATGTTTTCGCACGTTATCCATATCCCAACATGATGGTCGTCAACCCCCTGGTCAAAGATTTTTCCAGAAGACACGGCAAAAACGGGAGCTGCCGGCTGATTACCAAAGATTTTATGTCCTGCGTATCCACCGACCCGGATGTCCTGCAACTGGTTGAACAGTTGCTGAAACGCCAGAAAAAGCTATACCTCTATATGTATCAGAGCGTACCCGAAATGACATTGAACCAGTGCCCGGGTGTTGTGATTATCGGACCGGACAGTAAAATATCCGAGACAGTGAACAGCAAAATATTCCAGTACGAATCCCTGGAGGAACATTTCCCCATACCGGATTATCGGGTTTGTGTGGGATTGGAGGCGCTCATCAAAACAACGGATCCACTCTGGGAAAAGTGGACGGATGGCATTTTTGTCAGCGAGGAATACAGCGCCGGCGGACTGAAAAGTATTGTGGCCCACGGTGCCGATGATATTTTAAAAAGATTCGGGGATAAACAGCAGAATTATCTGATCAGCCGGTTTATCCCCCATAAAGATGATCCCACGGTGCTTGGGATTGTTGCCAATGAAAAGGACATTTACATTGCCGGCGTTGCCGATCAATTCATCGAACACGGCACCCGGTTCGTCGGTTCCGTCTTTCCGTCGAACCATCAGAAAATGGTAATGACCCGGCTTGAGCAGTATACCCGAAGGGCCGGCCAGTGGCTTGCCCGAGAGGGTTTTCGAGGCATGTTCGGTTGCGATTACCTGGTGGATTCAATGGGCCATATTTATTTTCTCGAGGTCAATGCCCGGAAACAGGGAACCGCCACGGAATTTTGCTGCACCCTTGAAAATACATTGCCCAAAGATTCGGCGATGCTGCCGGAGCTGGAGTATTATGCGGTTTTTCAGGAGAAATTTCCGGAACATGCCGTTGAACCGCACAACCATTCCAAAACAATTCATTGGGGTACCCATAATTACAAAACACCAGGCATCATTCATACAGGGGCGACGATTTTCGAGCATCGTTCAGAACGGGATGCATTTCGGCGACTGGCGGGAAATCGTATGGAACAAGAAATTTTAATCCTGGATCATATCGGTCCGAACTTCGTTGTGGCTGAAAAATCTTTTCTTGCCCGTATTATCGCCCTTGGAAAAGATCGGGCCGGTGTTTTAAAGGGACTTGACCAGGGCAAGAAAGATGTTGAATCGACCATATGTTTTCTTTAAGCGATTACGATTACCATCTTCCCGAAGAACGGATCGCCCAAACGCCGGCGAAGCGGCGTGACCAATCCAAACTGCTGGTCATGGACCGGAAAACCGGAAAGATGACACATCTTCGATTCTACGATATCTTCGACCTTATCGCGTCATCGGATGTTCTGGTAATCAATGACACAAAGGTCGTTCCGGCGAGACTTTTCGGGCATAAAGAGACCGGCGGGAAAGCGGAAGTTCTGATTATCGATTTTCCGGGCATCGGCAACAATCGGCCCGACCAGGGGGAATGTGTTTGCCGGTGTTTGATCAAAACGGCAAAGCGGCCCAAACGCGGCGCGACGCTCTTTTTTGGCCAAAATTTGAAAGCAGACATCCTCAATTTTGAGGATGGCATCTTTACCGTCAGATTTTTGCATCGAGGAAACTTCGAACATATCCTCGAGCAGATCGGTCATGTGCCTTTGCCGCCGTATATTCAACGCAGTGATGATAAAAAAGATCGAACCGCCTACCAGACGGTTTATGCCGCTTCAAAGGGGGCGGTGGCCGCGCCGACCGCGGGTCTTCACTTTTCAAAGCAGCTTCTCGAGAGACTCAGGAAAAATGGGGTGACGATTGTTGCAATTACCCTTCATGTCGGTTACGGTACATTTTCGCCGGTCAGAGTGTCGGATATCAGAGATCATCGGATTCATTCCGAATGGTATTCCATTTCCAAAGATGCCGCCGAAATAATCAATGCTTCGAAAAAGGCGGGTCACCGCATTATCGCCGTCGGAACCACGGCGGTTCGAACGTTGGAATATGCATGTGATGAAAATCAGATGATTGTCGCAGGCCATGGAAACTGTGACCTGTTTATATTCCCCGGATATCGGTTCAACACCGTCGATGCAATGCTCACGAATTTTCACCTTCCCAAATCGACGCTCCTCATGCTGGTATCGGCATTTTCGACGCGCGAAAATGTGCTGAATGCCTATCAAGCGGCATTAGAGAAAAAATACAGGTTTTACAGCTATGGAGATGCGATGTTGATCGCATAATTTGGATCAGCCGATAAAAAAAGATTTTTTATCACGAAAGCACGAAAATACGAAAACGCGAAAACGTTAATTTTTAAATTTCGTGTTTTCGTGATTCGATTTTATGTTTTAACAAAATAGAGTACAAATGATACGACTCAGGAATAACAAACTCTAATATTATGTTCAATTTCAAGATCATTGCGGAATCGAAAACCACCCGGGCAAGGGCCGGAATTTTACAGACCGCTCACGGCGAGGTTGAAACACCGATTTTTATGCCGGTAGGGACCCTGGGTACCGTTAAATCGCTCTCTCCCGAGGAGCTGAAAATCTGCGGCGCTCAAATCATTCTGGGAAATACCTACCACCTCTACCTTCGGCCCGGATGTGACGTGATCCAATGTTTTGACGGTCTCCATGGCTTTATGCACTGGGATGGGCCTATTTTAACCGACAGCGGCGGTTTTCAGGTGTTTTCCCTGGCAAAACTCAGAAA
>CAZQAF010000061.1:0-21388 GCA_964591175.1 uncultured Desulfobacteraceae bacterium
GAGGTGTATTGACCAATTTACCTAAACCTTTTCAGAAACAATCACCTCTAATCCTTTGATAAGAGAATATAAACCATAGAAATCATGCTTTTTGAAATCTGAGGTAACCGGCCATGAACACAACCTGATGCCAGCCCCTACTAATTCCATAAATTATAAAAATGAAATAGGGCAAAAATTTGAAAAATGAATTTGCCCTATTAAATAAATCAAGCCTGTTACTCATTCTTTTTTTGTACCATTTCAGCAGCCGATGCTGCTTTCTTTTTCACAGCCTCAGTTGTTTCTTCGGTTTTTTCTTTAGCAGCTTCAACAGCTTCTTTAGTCTTCTCTTTTGCCGTTTCAACAGCAGCTCCTGCTTTTTCTTTCACAGCTTCAGTTGTTTCTTCGGCCTTCTCTTTAGCAACTTCAATAGCTTTTTGAGTCTTCTCTTTTGCCGTTTCAACAGCAGCGCCTGCTTTTTCTTTCATAGTCTCCGTCGCTGCCTTAGATTCACTTTTGTTTGTTTGTTCACTTTTATCGCCTTGTCCACATCCGACGAAAACAAATAAGCAGAAGATTCCTAATACCAATATGACTTGTTTCATAATAATCTCCCCGCATCTGAGCATCATGGCTCTCAAAACATGTTTTACATTGTATCGTGAAGATGGGGATCGGCGACTATTACCTTTCACGCCATCTTCACGAGCCCATGGTTATTGATTTATGAGTTCCTCACTGAACCGGCGTTAATTCAACCCTTCGATTCTGAGTCCTGCCGGCTTTCGTTTTGTTGCTGGCGGCTGGTTTCGTAATGCCAAAACCCTTCGCAGCGAGCCGACTGGGATCAATTCCTTGATCAACAAAATATTTCTTCACAGCTTCGGCCCGTTTCTCAGAAAGGGTCATGTTATACGCTGCCGTTCCGGTACTGTCTGTATGTCCATCGACCTCTACCTTGAGATCCGGATTTTTTTTCATTATCAAAACCGCTTCATTGAGCATGGGGTAAGCTTCGGGCTTGATTTTATAGCTGTTAATATCAAACAGCACTTTCCCCGCGTAGGTCCAGCACCCTCTGGCATCAACCGTGGCTCCCAGAGGCGTATTGGGGCATTGATCCAGATTGTCCGGGACACCGTCCTTATCGCTGTCTAAAGGTTTTGGCGCCACTGCCATGGGAACGGGTTTGGGAGCTGGCTTGGCCAAAAATAAACTTTCTACAAAACCGGCCATGTTCGCCGAGGAAGCAAGCTGATCGGCAGTGGTTGAAGTTCCGCAACCACCGGCTTTGGCGATCTGTTCCAGAGTCATTTTTCCGCCGGGATTATCCCCCACCAATACCGTATCGATACACAGCCGGTCACCGAACTGGCTTTTCAAGGCCTCTGCAGCCGTTACCGGGGCTTGGTCCATCTGTTCTCCATCGCTGACGAGAATGACTGCGATGGGACCTTGAGCCGACTTCAAGTCTTCACCGGCAGCGGCGAAGGCTTTGGCCAGTGGAAGAGAACTATCTCCGCCGGGCCCCTTTGTGGCGTTTAAGGCTGATTCAAACCCTGAAGTTGTATACTTGGTTGGCCCGTAGACAAGCATGGCTGACTTGTCAATCAGAGCGCCATCACGACCAAACGTCATGAGAGCACCATTATAATTCAATTCAGGAAGTGTCTGATTCATAGCGGTTAAGAACTCTTTGGCAATCTTGGCCTTTTCCGTCTGCCCGTATTTATCTGCCATTGAAGAAGATGTGTCCAGGATCACCATAAAATTGTCAACCTTGGGCACATATTGATTGGCATCGAATTGATACGGTTCGAAAGACGGTGCGGTCTTCATAACTTTCTCGCCGCCGCAGCTGATTAGCAAAATGCTGAATATTAAAATAAACAATAGCTTAAATAAATGTTTTGCCATAATCTTTCTCCTTAGTTTTCTTTAGTTTTAGTTATACTTCCATTAAAAAGAAATAACAGAAATTCAATACTTATTCATCCGATTTATATGCCCATAAAAAGCCGATCATTCAACGTTACAAATACTTCAAGGGATTTATTTTGCACCAAACACTCGCTTGAGTAAATCCGTCGTTTGCTTTGCAGGATTCGTTCGGATAGCAGCTTCTTCCTTGGCCATATAATAGAAGATTCCGTCCATCCCTTTTTCAACGACATAATTTGTCATATCAGCCTTAACGTCCGGGGCAAAAGGAACGGATCGATATTCTTTCATAACGTTATCATAAGCCTGAACAGCTCCCACTTCTGAAAGGCTTTTATTGACAACGGGCTCCATCTCTTTAGCAAGAGAAGGAGACATTTTACTTCGAAAATATTGGGTGGCAGCGTCTTTTGGACCTTCATATATCTTTTTTACATCTTCAAAACTCATCTCAGTTATCGCCTGTGAGAATAGTTTTTTTGCCTTTGGGGTCGCCACCTCCGCAGCCCGATTGAGTTTCAATTCAAGGTCTTTAAGCAGACCGGACATACCCACTTTATCCAACACGGACTTTACGGTGTTTAACTGTTTCGGCAACGGTATATGAACGGCTGGATCTGTATTAAAACCGTCCACACGGCCCAATTGGGAAACCACATTCTCCGAGCCGACACGAAGCGCATCTTTAAGCCCAGCACCGATTTCATCAACCGTGAGACCAGATTGCCCGCTGCTTCCCCCATAAGTTTTAATAAGATCTTTACCTTTATCTAACCAATTATTCCCGGCTTCTGCCGCACCGATTAATAAAGAAAATGTAATAAAAAACATCCCAATAATCATTATAATTCGATGCATTAAATGTTTCAGGAAATTTTTATACATGATTATCACCTCCATACTATGACTGTTACACCCAAGTCATTTCCTGTAGTTTGCTAAAGGTATTCACCTTAGTATCCTCTCCTTGGGAAAGAGGCTATAGTGCCATTAATCTTTCTGTGCTGTCTATAACTCGGAAGTGCAAAACGCGCAACGTGATGCATTGATTGATATGGTCGAAAAACATTTTGGACATTCTTTAGTCGTCAGTTCTGCTGGAGGTGCTTCCTCTTCTCTTTTGAGCTTATTAAGTCCACGAATAAGCATAAAAACGGCAAAGGCAACGATTAAAAAGCTGATTACCGTGTTAATAAACATGCCGTAATTGATAGTAACAGCACCGGCCTTGTGGGCTTCAGCCACCGTTTTAAATGTGCCGGCAACAGCCCCCTGTTTGATAACGAGAAAAAGGTTCGAAAAATCGACATTGCCAAGTAGCAAACCGATTGGCGGCATAATAATATCGTCAACCAGTGATTTTACTATGGTACCGAAAGCAGCACCAATTATAATACCAACGGCCATGTCTACAACATTCCCCCTCATGGCAAATTCTTTAAATTCTTTAAACATTTTTTTCTTCCTTTTTGTTGATCGACTTTGATCAGAAGAATCGATCAAGATTTGTTATAAACACTCCAAATTTGATTTGGTAAAAACGGCTCATAGTGTTCTACTTTCCAGGGCGTTTTATGAAGTTTTTGTGACTATATCCATGCTAAGGCTTTCAGAATTCAATAGAAGCTAAAAGGACTCACCCAAAAGCCATCGGAACGAATATAGCCGCTCATTTTACGATGACTTAATTGCGGTTGTTTTTTCTTTTGTTTAATAACCGCCTTCTGTATTGCTTGCAACACCTACAACTTTTGATGCAATTTTCTTTAGGCAGATTTTCTCTGGGACAATTTTTGCATGGAGAAGAGATTATATTTCCTCCTTTACATAAGGGACTTTAAATAAAAGTTACTTAGTGATTGACTTAAGGAATTAGATTCTTTTACCCCTGATGGCATGGACGGATTCAGTTTCTTCCGAATGTGAAATCGTTCGGATTTGAATGCTCTGTTGTTCGTTCAAAAGTATCATAGTTCCAAGCAAAACGCCGAACCTGTCAGTCCTCAGATGACGGTCCAAATGTTCACGGTTTTTCCTCTCTTTAATCAGTCTGAAAACGTTCTTGTCCTCAACCTCCTGAAAGATCTGATAGCTCAGACAACCTTTTTTCCTGAAGCGTTGGCTCAATCATTGAGAGAAGCGTTTGCATAACCTCCTTCCGCTTTTCCGGACGTGTAGTCATTATTATTCAGACAAGAATCATAACAACGAGTATTTTCCTCTGCTAAAGGATTGATATTCACACTTTTTAATATGGTAAAATAAAAATAATAAATCAAGTTTCGTGCCAACCAGTGTGAGCCAAATAATATTCATGCAACCAATTGATTTTTAATGAATAGATAGATCAAAACGGCCGATAATATAGGGATGAATCGATACAAAAGAATGCGTCATATTTGACCATTAGTCATATATGACGCATTCTTGGTATCTCTGACGAGGTACTAATGGTTCTTAGGGGATATGAATTGGCAGACGACTGCCTAAAGCAAATCGGAAAAAATAGGCTGGCTACGGCTTGCGAATGCTGAGTTTATGCATAAAGGCGCGTAAATTGCTGGGGTTGAGCCCAAGGATTTCTAAGACCCCGTTTTTCCCGCTGACTTTCCAGCGGGTTTTCTCAAGTATCCGTACAATACGGATACAATATATTATATCCGCCTTTCAGCCTTCAAACTATTGATATAATGAGAGCACTTTATATAAATAAAATTCTTATACACAAATGTAATACCTTGCAATAAGTCCAAATATCTAATGATTGCGAGCCTATGTGATACTAATAACCTATCTATCACTCAGCTTCAATATTTTAATGTAAAACCTGGTCATTCCGACAACACAACATCTTGTATAATTCTGATTCAGCCCAAGCAGGTTTTAGATTCGGAGCTCCTTGCCTTTATCAGCCTCCATATAATTCAGTCGGAATGATGATCCGATCTCTTTTCTCACCCTGATGAATGTTCAGACACTCATCCAAAAGATGAAAATATCATCCGTCTTAAAAACCGTTGATATGTCTGACTGACCATAGCTTGGTTCTGGTTGCATATGGCTGCTATATGCCAAGTCAGGACCATCAAAATATCCTATTTTCGAAGCAGCTATCTGAAAGCTCCTTTCGGCTGAATTCAGAATCCAAAAACTTACGATCCATACTTTTAAGATAGGGTTTTTATATAGAAATTTGATATTATAAAATCCGTCTTGCTTTTCTATTGAAACTCGAATAATATTATTGGTTACAGGAATATCAGTCTCCCCAATTTTTACCGTAATCTCTGTACCGGAAATTGCTGATAAAAATTGAAAAAACTAATTATGATAGCGGTTTAAATAAAATGGACAAGCCATCTAAATTGCTTATCGTTGATGACGATGAAGAAATTCAATCCACACTTAAAGATTTTTTGATTAAGAAAGGGTATGAGGTCTTCTCCGCTTCCGACGGCTTGGAGGGTCTGAAATTGCTTGAAACTGAAGAACCAGGTTTCGATCTGGTAATCACAGATCTCGTTATGCCTAACATCAGCGGTGTCGGCCTTATCGCAATAATTAAAAAGAAATTTCCAGGTCTCCCGGTTATTGCCATAACCGGATGGGGGGAGCATCCTGAAGCGCTTGCGTCGGAAGTTCAAGCTGATCAGGTATTGGAAAAACCCTTCGGACTTTCTGAACTTGAGAAATCGCTTAAGAAATTACTTTCTTCGAAATTCGATATTTAAATAATATTTACTTGGCTAACCCAATTTTAAACATGCTAAGCTATTTCAAATTCCAACAATGAATATGCCACCACCATTAATCGGATCAAGCAAAAGTATCGAGAAGATCAGAGAATTTATCGACCACATTGCGGACACGGGATTAAATGTCTTAATCACCGGGGAAAGCGGTGTGGGCAAAGAGGTTGTTGCCCAGAGTCTTTATTATAAATCTCAAAGAAAGAACAAACCTTTCATAAAAGTTAACTGCGCGGCATTGCCGGAAGGACTGCTTGAAAGTGAACTCTTTGGATATGAACGAGGCGCTTTTACCGGTGCTGTTCAGAGTAAACGTGGAAAATTTGAACTGGCTCATCAAGGGGTTATATTCCTAGATGAAATCGGAGATATGCCCCGGCCACTTCAGGCCAAACTTCTTCGTGTCTTGCAAAGTGGTGAGTTTGCCCCGTTGGGTTCTGAAAAAGAAGTCACCGCAGATGCCTGGGTTATCGCTTCTACAAATCAAAATCTTGGGGAAAACGTCAAAAAAGGACTTTTTAGAGAAGATTTGTATTATCGGCTCAATATTATAAAAATATATATACCCCCTCTTCGCAACAGACCTGAAGACATACCGACGTTAATTGATTATTTTATAGAAAAATATGCTTCTCAGTTTGACAGAAATAAGATTTCAAAACCCGACGCTGATGCTATGGAAAAGCTGATGGCATATAGCTGGCCCGGAAATGTCAGAGAACTTCAGAGTATTCTACAGAGTTCCATGGTTATCGGTAATTGGGAAGAAGTTGTTGACGATCTTTCCATCAAAGATAAACCTGATGTTAATTCAGCGCCAGACCATAAAGGACTGGATAAATCCCTAATTGTTGACACCCTTTTTGATCTTAAAAATGAAAATTCACCGGGGCATGCATCATTTTCTCTTAAAAAAATTAGAAAAGAGACGATGAACATCATCGATAAAGAGGTCATCTCATACGTACTTAATCAAACAGGCTGGAACCGTACAAAGGCAAGTAAAATATTACAAATCAGTTATAAAACACTCCTTTACAAAATCAGCGATCTTGATATAAAACAACAGCGCGAATTATGATCAAATAGTATTTTATGGTTACGACTTCTATATGAAATCATCAACTCCGAACCGTTGATATCCGGGATGGCGTCAAAACCGGCTGCTCAGACAACTCCGGATAAGTCCGGAGAGAGCCTGTTAACTGGCAGGGCGGCGTCCGGCATAAAGCAGCCGGATCTATGGGTGGGCAACTTTCATTTTTTGTCTATATATAGATCCGGATAGAGCTTCCTGGCACAATCAGGACAAATGCCGTGAGAAAACCGGGCAAGAGAATGTTTTGTAATGTATTGTTCTATTTGCTCCCAGTGATCTTCTGTGTTCTTGATTTTTTTACAATTGGCACAAATTGGTATGAATCCTTCTAAAAGCCTGATTCGTTTATACAGGTTCTTGAGCAAAGCGGCTTCAAATACCATTACGATAAAAAAGATTGACAGTTCAATTATAATTTCACCGGTTCTTTGGGAATATAGCGTGGGTGTATCATGAAAAACATAATGCGGAATGTCTATAATTTCATTTCCCAATGTTAAACACAGAAGTATTAGAAAAATAGAAAGTTGAGAGATCGTTATTATACGTAAAGTTTTGCTTTTCATATCAAAGTCTTCCCCGATTGTTGGTTTCTATGTTCAAGTTTCATCCAGGTGATCGACGATATCGATAGCTGGAAGGAATAAAGTACGAATACAATTTCTTGCGAAATAAAAAATCAAATTCGCGCCATGGTCACGGGTTCATCAAACTTTCAATTTCATCGGCTTCAACAGGGATGGTTTCCATGAGATCCACGGGGCCGTCTTTGGTGATGAGGATATCGTTTTCCAGCCGAACGCCGATCCCCTCCGCTTTGATATAAATCCCGGGTTCGCAGGTCAGAACCATGCCGTCTTCAAATTTTTGGTATTTACTTCCGAGATCATGCACATCCAGTCCCATATGATGGGATATGCCATGCATGAAATATTTTTTGTACAATGGATCGTCCGGGTTTTGATTTTTTACGGCTTCTGCATCCAGCAGCCCTAAACCGATGAGCTCTTTTTCCATGACAAGGCCCACCGCTTTGTTGTACGTTTCAAACGAATTTCCGGCTTCCAGCGTTTGAATGGCGGCCTTTTGAACCCGAAGAACTGCATTGTAGATCTCTTTTTGCCGCGGTGTGAATTTGCCGCTCACCGGAACTGTTCGCGTCAGATCCGCTGCATAGTTGGCATATTCGGCACCGAAATCCATCAGCAAAAGGTCGCCGTCTACACATTGCCGGTTGTTTTGGACATAGTGCAAAATGCAGGTATTGGGTCCTGAAGCAACGATGGGCGCATATGCAGGTCTCCGGGATCGATGGGTTAAAAATTCATGGTAGATTTCCGCTTCGATCTCAAATTCCCAAACCCCTGGCCGGATAAAGTCCAAAAGACGCAAAAATGCCTTTTCGGTGATGTTGCATGCCTGTTTGATCAATTCCACTTCGATCCTGGACTTGATGGGCCGAAGGCCGTGCATAATGGGTGCTGCTCTTTCGTAGTGATGCAGCGGATAGCGGCGCTTACACCATTTTAAGAAACGGGCGTCTCTGGATTCAACAATACCGCCGGCCCTTAAATGTTCATTGGTGTTGAGATAAATCCGGTCGGCTTCGAAAACCAGACTTTTAAAGACCTTTTCGAATTCGCGTGTCCAGTGAACCGTCCGGATCCCGGATATCTTCGATGCCTCGTCTTTCGAGTATTTCGGCCCTTCCCATACGGCGATTTCATCGCTGGTTTCTTTAATAAACAGAATTTCCTTGTGCGTTTCTTCTCCGGCATCCGGAAAAAGAATAAGGATACTCTCTTCCTCATCGATCCCGCTCAAATAAAAAAAATCCGTATTTTGAATAAAAGATCGAACCCCGTCGGCATTCGTGGGCATGATATCATTGGCATTGAATACGGCAATGGCATTGGGTTTGAGCGCTGCGGCAAAATTTTGCCGGTTCTGAATAAAAAGGCTGCTGTCTACGGGTAAGTATCTCATGAATTTTTTTCCTGATTTTATTGAATGTTTTTTGGGACACAGATGAACACAGATAGGCACAGATACTTTTTTCATTAAAAAACCCTCTAATCGGTGTATATCTGTGGAAATCCGTGTCCTATATCAACAGCAAATTTACCATACCAACAAACAGGCGGGTGTGGCAAATATAAAAATATCATATGAAAAGCATTGAAATTTTTGACGGAACCGGTGTAAACATTAAATCTTTGGAAACGTAAAAATGGCTCAAAGTAAAAAGCAGGCCACGGGGAATTGAACATGAACGAGAAACTTATCAAGACGTTGGAACTAAAAAACGGGTTGCAATTGAAGATATATGATGCATCAAGAACCATGGCGGGCGATCGCTGGCTGGTTTCCCTGATTGCCCGAATGGAGATTCCGGTGACGAAAGTATTGGAGAAAAATGATTCACAACCCAAGGAAAATGCAAATGAAATAAAAGATGTGCTTGGAGAGAGCGTCATATTTGAGCAAAAGAGAGACAGAATTTTTGTGGATATCAAAGAAAAAGACAGCGTATTTAAAGAGGTGCTCGATCTATTTCTCGGAAGTTCTCTGGAGTACCTGTCAAGGGAAACGTTTCCCAAAAAGTTTATTCTCAAAGCCTACAAGGAGAAGATGAAGAAGGCATCATTATATCCGGACGGTAAAAATACGGGGTGGCACCATCATGGAGTTTAGATTTTGCCCATATTGCGGCAACCGGCTGCAGTCCGCACTGGAAGGGCGTCGCAAAAGAATGCACTGCAGCCCATGCGGATGGACCCACTATCGAAATCCGACGGCCGGCGTCGCAGTCATCTTGCTGAAAAGCAACGAACTGCTTCTGGTTAAACGGAACGGTTCCTACCAGGGCATGTGGTGTATTCCCTGCGGACATGTTGAATACAACGAAGATGTTCGGGCGGCGGCAATGCGTGAATTCAAGGAAGAAACAGGGCTGGATGTTACAGTGGGACCTGTTTTTGCCGTTCACTCCAATTTCCATGACGTGGAACATCAGACGGTCGGGATATGGTTTACGGGAACCTATGCAGGGGGCCGGCTGAAGGCGGGTTCCGATGCCGATGACGCAAGATATTTCCCGCTGGATAATTTACCGCAGAACATGGCATTTCCAACGGATATCCTGGTATGTGAAACGCTCAGATCGTCACTTTCCGGAATCGACTGATCAAATAAAGTATCCAAACACTTACTTAAAAAGGTGAAAAATGAATCTTCAAAAACAAATCAAAACCGACTTATCCGTTGCCATAAAGGCAAGGGATGAAAATAAAAAAGACACGCTCCGTGTGATCCTCGGGGAGTTCGGAAGACTCGATAAAAAAGAGATTTCAGATGACGAGGCCGTGAAAATTTTAAAAAAGTTGATCAAATCAGAAAAAGAAGTATTGGAACAAAAAGGCGATACGGAGCATTCGGCGTTTATAGAAATTGTCGAAAGCTATTTGCCCAAAATGGCCGCCGAAGAGGAAATTTCTGCATGGATCCGTCAGAATATCGATTTTTCCCAATATAAAAACAAAATGCAGGCAATGGGTGTCATCATGAAGCATTTCGGCGCGACAGCGGACGGAAATGTGGTGAAAGAAATTTTACAAAAGATGTGATTCCAAGGGGCGGATCTTTTCCCAATCAGGATGTGCCGGTTTCGGCAAACTTTTCGATCACTTTTAAGTACATGTTTTTCGGGTATAAACCGGTCAGTGAATAAACATTTTTCTTGTTTTTGAAAAACGTCACATGAGGAATGCCGGTAATGCGAAACGAATTCGAAAGCTCCCGGTTTCGATCGACGTTAACCTTATAAATGGTGACGGTGTCACCCTTTTCCTTAGCGATTTTTTCAAGAATCGGTTCAAGCTCCTTGCAGGGAGGGCACCAATCCGCGTAGAAATCTAAAACCAGAAGGCGTTTTTTGGATTTTTCGAGGATCTCATTGAACTGATTCGCATTCTCTATGCTGTTGATAACGGATTTTTTAACCGGCGACTGGGCCTGCTCACTGGTATCATTATTGCATGATATTATACCCGTAAAGAAGAAAATTATAAAAACGGCGATAAGGGGCCGGATGTGAAAAATGCCATGTCCGGAACTTTCATTCATATCGATACGTCCATTGGAACCATGTCTTTTAAGTTTATATGAGTTTAACAGCACGTGTTTTAGGTTATTAGGATACTCGACAGTGATATTATTTGCAAACGAAAAACGATGGCACGAATCAGCATGAAAGGTTTTTTTATCGGGTTCGGCGTATTTTTATGCATGATGCTTTTGCTGGCATCGCCCCTTTATGCCGATATTTATGTCTATGTCGACAATAACGGGGTGCTTCATTTTACAAACGTGCCCGCATCATCAAAAAATTATAGGGTCTATCTTAAAGAGCGGCCCCAAAAAATCTCTGCGTTAAATCTTACAGACCAGTATGATCATGTTATTTCAGAAGCATCCAAAAGGCACGGCGTTTCTTTTTCGTTGCTGAAAGCGTTGATCAAAGCAGAATCGGACTTTAATCCGCAGGCGGTTTCAAGTGCAGGTGCACAAGGGTTGATGCAGCTGATGCCGAAGAACATCAAGTCCTTAAACATAAAAAATCCCTTTGATCCGAGAGAAAATATCATGGGGGGCGCGCAGTATCTGAAACAACTGATCAAGCGCTTCGGCGGGAAACTGCCCCTGGCGCTCGCCGCTTATAATGCAGGTCCCGGGGTTGTCGAACAGTATCAGCGGATTCCCCCTTTCAGGGAAACTGAAAATTTTGTACAACAGGTGATGAAATACTATACGCTTTTAAATAATAAGAGTTAGCCTGAAAATTCGAGAATTTTTGCAGATGGGTAGGGACATACTCGGAATTTTTGCTTAATCGAAGATCAGATTTTTTTCTATTACGGATCCTTTCCTGATAACAGCCTGGGTTTTACCGTTGTTTTCGATGACAACCTTGCCTTTGACGACGACATCGCTTTCAAACCGCACATCTCCTTTGATCGTGAGCGATTCACAATCGGTCAGTGACGGCACGCCGTTGGAAAACCGTTCATCAAAGAGATCTATTTTACCATAGTATTTCGGGTCAAGATCGATCTGTATATCGCTGAATTTTGTCTCCGGATTTAACACTGGATGATCGTTGTCTGAAGAGATAAAGCGGTCGGACCGGATCGATAAAAGGTCATTGCATTTTTTTACGGGCAAAAATCGTGACGGAGGAACTTTAATGACGGCGGCATCTTCAAAGAGTGATATCGCAGCACCCATGGCAGTTTCGATCTGAAAAACTTTTGGACTGTTTTCATCTCTCGGATCAAGGGTCTTGGGGTTTCGAATCATCGGAAGCTTAATGATTCCGATGTCTTGAATCAGATCGTAAAGAACGTTAAGGTCGATCCAGATGTTGTTGGTGTTGAACAAACCATAGCGGTGTATGTCTCTGAATGCGCATATCTCGTTTTCCGGGCACTGGGCCGACTCTCGCAAAATCAATCGCCCGTCTTTGGCCCTTGCGATATGTCCGCCTTTGACATCCGAAGGTGTTCTTGGCGCTACTTCCATCATAAAGGGGAAACCGTTTTCAACAAAATAGCCCAGAAGCGATTCACTCAGTGTTGCTCCCAAATTGTCCGAATTGGAGATGAATGCATATCGGAATCCATTGTTGATCAGGGTGTTTAATGTTCCCGATGTATATACGGCCGCGTATATATCACCATGCCCGGGAGGATTCCATTCCAAATCAGGATCTCCGGGCCAATCAGCCGGCGCAAAGTTTTCCTGAAGAACCTTAGGGAACTTGTTTTGGAGGAATAAAAGCGGTGAATCAGACGGCTTGATTCTCGAAAGTGCCTCAAACGTGGTCTTATGGGTGCTGAAACTGTTCATCAAGGCCAGTTTGACGTGGCGCTTTTGGGCCTGGTTGACGATGATTTCGAGAAAGGTTTTTCCATCCTTTATTTCAAGAAGAGATTTTGCCTGTGTAAGGCCCATGCTGGTGCCCAGCCCGCCGTTAAGTTTTATCATCACCGCATGGGGTATGGCATTCCGGCCGGCTTCAGCATATTCGTCCAAACGATCGGCATCCTCGATATCGTCCGAGGTCACCGGCACGATATCTTTATCGGATATGAGGCCGGTGACGCCCGAAAGGAGGTTTTTATAATAATGGGCGAACGTATCAATGACCACCGGATGCAGGTTTGCGCGTTCCATCTTTGCTATAAAAGCGGGGAGATATTTGGGTATATCTATATTGTTTTGCATCGGTTTCGATTTTTACGCGATATATCTATTCCTTTGGATAACTAAAGCCCGGTGGTTTGTGGGCCAAGCTTTTTATGGTTATATGGGTTCGATCCAACCGGCCGGATCTTTGGCTCTTCCATACTGGATATCCGTTAATTCCTGGTAGAATCTGTTTGCCATAGGGCCGACCTTGCCGCCGCCGATGGTGATCACCTGGTCGCCGAACTTGATTTCGCCCACCGGCGAAATGACGGCTGCGGTACCAGAACCGAAGATTTCATCGAGCTTCCCGGAGCCATTGGCATCCAGCACTTCACTGATGCCGATTTTTCGTTCGGAAACCGGTATGTTCCACATTTTAGCCAGGGCGATCACCGAATCTCTGGTAATGCCCGGAAGAATGCTTCCGTTGAGAATGGGGGTGATGAGTTTGCCGTCAATGATGAAAAAGATGTTCATGGCGCCGACTTCTTCAATATATTCCTGTTCAATGCCGTCGAGCCACAACACCTGCGTGTACCCCTGTTTATGGGCCTGTTCGCCGGCATAAAGACTGGCAGCATAATTTCCGGGTGTCTTGGCTTCGCCGACCCCGCCGCGAACGGCCCGTACATGATGGCGGGTGACCCATATTTTGACCGGGTTAAAGCCTTCGGGATAATAAGCCCCCACAGGCGAGAGAATGATAAAAAATCGATACGTATGGGATGCGCGAACGCCCAAAAACGGGTCAGTGGCGATGATCGTCGGTCGTATATAAAGAGAAGTCCCCGGAGCGCTCGGCACCCAGTCTTTCTCGATGTTCAACAGCTCTTTGAGCGCTTGGAGAGCAAAATTTTCGTCAATTTCCGGTATACATAAAAGACGGGATGAATTGTTCATCCGTTTGAAATTGTCGCCGGGTCGAAAGAGCTGTATGTCGCCGGTATCGGTTCTGTATGCTTTGAGGCCCTCGAAAACACCCTGGCCGTAATGAAGCACCATAGTGGCCGGATCCATGTCAATGGATGCATAAGGCTCGATGCGCGGATTGTGCCACCCGTTTTGAGGATTGTAATCCATGTTAAACATGTAATCGGTAAACAGGGTGCCGAAGCTGAGGTTGGCATCGTCAGGTTTGGTCTTTAATCGATCGGCTGTTGTATTGGTCAGTTTCATATTTCCTCCTATCTACGCGGTCAGGTCCCACAGATGCAAATCCGGTCGTCTTCCGTGGAGTGGCGGTCCCATAAATCGACGGCCGGCTTTATATTCGGAATAAATCGGTTCATCCAAAGACTTCCCGCAACAGCGAAAAAGAATAACCATAAATTTATGAGATTTAAAGGCTATAGCACTTTTTGTGTTGAAATCAAGATTTAAGTTGTTTTCAAGAGGATTTTTGGCCAATGTGATCTTATTTTCATTGGTTGACATCATTCGGCGCTTCGGTTTATAAAGGCCGAAATATAATGAATTCGTAAAAAGTCGAATTCATTAAATATGAATACGAACAAAGGAATACACAACATGAGACCAAACGATCGTATGGCCGCCATAGAGCCCGTAAGATTGAAATTAGAAAGCGACTTCAAATTTAAATGCCATAAGGGTGTAAAATGTTTCACCAAGTGTTGCAGAGGAATCAATATCATACTGACACCCTATGATATTATAAGGCTCAAAAAACGATTGCAGATATCTTCCGAAGAATTTCTCGCCGTTTATACCGTTCCCCGGCTCTTGGAAAAAACGGATTTGCCGCTGGTGACCTTAAAGTTGTTGGATGACGATTTACAGTCGTGTCCGTTTGTTAAGGATGACGGTTGCATCATTTATTCAGATCGTCCTACGACCTGCCGGTATTACCCGTTGGGGGTTGCTTCACTCAGCCACAAAAAACAGGCACAAGATGAAGGCTTTTATTTCTTTGTCCATGAACCGCACTGTCTCGGGTTCGAAGAAGAAAAAGAATGGACCGTCCGTGAATGGCGAAAAGATCAGGGCGTCGATATCCATGATGAGATTAATGCCCAATGGACCGATCTTGTCGTGAGAAAAAGGACGTTTCCGCCCAATCTCAAGCTCATCGAAGAAAGCAAACGCATGTTTTTTTTGATCAGCTACAATATCGACTCATTTAGATCTTTTGTTTTTGAAAGCTCATTTCTGGATCGTTACGATATTGATGCAGATACTGTCGAGAAGATCAAAACGGACGACGTCGCACTGTTAAAATTCGGATTGTCGTGGCTCAAAGATGTTCTCTTTAAAGAGGGGGGCTATAAGTTGAAAAATAGCGCGAGCACTTAGTTCGGCATGGAAAGCCCGGCCATGTGGGCCGGGCTTTTTACTCAATAGGTGGCGTAAGAGAGATCATCCAAAACGGAAGGGTCGTTTAAGCGACGCTCGATGTCAACGTTGAAGAATTCAGCCACGGGTTCCAAAATTTCAGGATGATTCGCCTGAACATTCCGCGCGGCTTTAAGCACGGTTTCCAGTCCGTTCCGCGTCATTTTCCCGAGAGGCCGACGGCACCCGCCGGAAGGCATTCCCAGAATCGACATCAGTGTTTTATAAGCCACGGGGTTTCTGGCGCGGCATACCACTTCTCCAAATGGCGTTTGTTCCATGGTCTTCACCGTGACCAGGTCAAACAGCGGTTTAAGGGCGTCGAGCAATTTTTTAGCCCCGGCCTGATCGCCGTCTCGAAGCAGACGAACCATTTGTGAGATGGCTTTGGGCGCAACATTCGATGCCACGGAAATGACGCCGGAAGCTTTTATCTGCGGATCCGACATCATTTCAAAGGTCATGCCGTCATCACCGGACATTATGGTAAAATCCGGTCCGCAGCATTTTCTTGTTTTTCGCATATTTTCAAGATTGCCCGTGGCCTCTTTTACCGTATTGAAATTATCATAGGTTTCATTTAAAAGCGCCAGATCTTCGGGCAACAACTGCGCACCGGTTCTGCCCGGGATGACGTAGGAAATTATTTCGATACCCGGAGCTGCCTCGGCCACCGGGGCGATATATTCTTTGCGGATTTCAATTGAGCTGGGCCCGTTGTAATAAGGATCCACCAGAAGGACTGCATCCGCACCCACCGACACCGCATGTTTTGTGCCTTCCAGCGACTCTTTGGTGTTGTTGCTTCCGGCGCCTGCGATGCAAAGACATTTATCCTTTGTTGTCTCTGCAACTGTTTCAATCACACGATTATGTTCGTCCCAGGTCAAGACCGGGCTTTCTCCGGTGGTCCCCACGGCCAGTATCCCGGTAATTCCATTCTTTATCTGAAAATCCGACAGTTTTCTTAAATCTTCATAGTCGACGGCATCGTTTTTAAACGGCGTAATAATTGCTGTGAAGCATCCTTCAATCATAACCCCCCCCTTTTCACCTGTTATTGATGTGAGACCTCTGCAAAACCCTCCTTTTTGCCCAATCTCCGCGTCAGGCTCAATTTTTAATCCTCGAAATACTTAATTGTATTCCTGTGGTTAAAAATTTCGCCTTTCTTGATCTTGAGCAAAAATGAGCATTTTTCAAATGTCTCATGTTTTAGAAACAGCCAGGGCGTCACTTTCATCTACATGATATAATGAACCGTAAAAAATGTCCTTGATTGTGTCAAGAAAAAAGATCTCTCTTTAAGCAATGAAGATATTTTGTTTTTCCTTGACAAGGAACCGCCGAAATAATAACCCTTAAAATTTGTTGTCGATAAATCAAATTTTAAGGAAATTATCATGCCGAAAGACAAAAACGTCCAAGAATATATTGCGCGTCATAGAGCCGCCGTCGCTTCCAACCCCGAATGCGGAACATCTCACTATAACCTTGCCATCGGTCTTTTAGGCCAAAAAAAGTATGACGAAGCTGAAAAGGAACTCCTGGCCGCCGTCGAGTGCAGTCCCAATCTTGCAGAAGCATACGTTCAATTGGGGGGGATCTGCCTCCAGCGTGGTGATCTCGAGGGGTGTCTTAACTATAACAAAAGAGCCGTTCATTCCAGAGCTGGATTTGCCGAAGGATACGGCAATATCGGCTTTGTGCAGCTTCAACTGGGAAATATCGAGGAAGCGATCCCCGCCCTTGAAAAAGCCATTCGATGGAATCCAAAATTTTTACAGGCATATACAACGCTGGCCAATGCATATCTCATGAAAGGGATGATCGATGAAAGCATCGACACCGGCCTCAAGGTCACAGAGCTTGCGCCGGACTTTGCCGTAGGACATAACAATTTGGGGATTGCCTATCTGGAAAAGGGGTTACATGACCTGGCGATAAAACACATCGATCAAGCGGTAAAACTCGGTTATGAAGTGGCGCCTGAAATTTTAGACGAGATCAAGAAGTACCGATAAAAATCATAAAAAAAACCCGCATGCCGAGATTCAACTATTTTTTATCCAACACAAAAAATCCTGTCCAAGAGAAAGATCGCATATGGTCGACCCCGGTTCCTCTCAGCCGAACTCAATCCGCCGGCACATTTGAATCAAACAGCGACATGCTCATTCATCACGGCGGCTGCTTTTTGGCCGCAAGAGATTTTCTTAAAAGAGACCGATATGCGATCATTACGCAGGCCGTCTCCCAGCATCTGGGCCGCAGGGTTTCATTTAACGAAATAGAAGAGATCAGAATCATTCTTGATAAACACGGCGCGTTTTATCATCCGGCGAAAATCGAAGCTGTTATGAAAGACGTGCGGGTCCCCTTTGTTCTCAATATTGCGGTGACGGGAATCGGCAAAGAATGTGCGCAAAGGGAATACCGGATTTTAAAAATGCTCAACACGGACGCCTCTTTTTCGTTTATTCCCGATGTATATGCCCTGGGAAGCGTTATTACGAAAACGGATCACGTTGAAGCCCGGATGTTTTTGGCCGAATGGTTTGAAGGGTTCAATGAATTTCACCTGTCCCATGACCCGTCGGATGGAATGGTCAAAATGGTTGTCTGGGATAATAAGCGCGGGAATTTTTTCCTGACCGGACATCAAACCATGCATCTTTACCGGGAGATTGCGAAGATTTTGACCTATTATTACAACATCGAAACTTTTGAACAGATTTTTTCATGGCATCATGCTGCCGGCGATTTTGTTCTGAAATGCCGTAAAGAAGATGTCGAGGTGAAGCTCGTCACGGTGAGACATTACAGATCCATGTTCGAACAAAATTTTCATCACGAAAAAAAGACTATGGATGCTGAAATCGTCTTGGAAGCGCTGCTGGTATTCTTTTTTAATATGGCCATCAAAATTCGTATCGACCGGCTGGACGGGATCGGAGAAATCGCATGGTCAGATAAAATTGCACTTAAGGGAATGCTGAAGGGCTTTTTTGAAGGATTGGCTTTAAAACTACCGGCGCAGATGTTCCAAGCGCCTTTGGTCAACTGCTTCCGGCAACATCTTTTGGCCTGCAGCCCGGCGGATTTTTCGGAATTGAATCACGCCATTGTTCGAGGGTATCCTTTGCAGGCCCCGGAGGTTCCGGTCATCCGGCGGCATCTCGAGAGTCATATCGAAGATCTATACAACGCCTCCAGACAATTAGAGAAAGTTTAACATCTTAACCCCAAAATAAAATGTTGTTCAACGGTTTGAAACCCTGCTTTTTTATTGACAAGCTTTAATATTGATTCTATATGATTTCTTTGTATGTCCTGCTCTCCGTCATATAAAAGGGTATTGATTGATACTAATATAAAAAATAGAAAAAATAACGAGAGGAGGTGATTGCTGCTGCCCTGGAAAGGGACGGTGAATTTTACTTTTGGCAGATTGGTTAATTTTTAAATAGAATGGAGGTAATACAATGGCAAAACATGAAACGCCTTTGCTGGACCAGCTTGAAAGCGGGCCATGGCCGAGTTTCGTGTCTGATCTAAAACAGGAGGCCGAATCAAGGAAAAAGAATGAAAAAGGTTTAGATTTCCAGATTCCTGAAGACGTGTGTGAAGACCTTCTGGGTGTGCTTGAGTTGTCATTTAAGCACGGGAGAACGCACTGGAAACATGGCGGCATCGTCGGCGTATTCGGCTATGGCGGTGGTGTTATCGGTAGATATTGTGACCAGCCGGAAATGTTCCCGGGTGTTGCTCATTTTCATACCATGCGTGTGAACCAACCCGGCGGCAAATTTTATACGACCGAATATCTGAAACAACTTTGCGACCTGTGGGAACTTCGCGGCAGCGGCATCACCAACATGCATGGGTCCACCGGTGATATCGTCCTTTTGGGTACGACAACGCCTCAGCTCGAGGAGATCTTTTTTGAGCTGACCCATAAATATAACCAGGACCTGGGCGGTTCCGGGTCGAACCTGCGAACCCCTTCCGACTGTGTGGGCCAAGCCCGATGTGAGTGGTCGTGTTATGATACCCAGGCACTTTGTTATGACCTTACTCAGGAATATCAGGACGAGCTTCACCGGCCGGCATTCCCGTATAAGTTCAAATTTAAATTTGACGGATGTCCCAACTGCTGTGTGGCATCCATTGCGCGTGCGGACATCTCCTTTATAGGTACCTGGCGGGATGATATTCGAATCGACCAGGAAGCGGTTAAAGCCTATGTCGGCGGAGAGCTGCCGCCCAACGGCGGCGCCCATTCCGGACGGGATTGGGGACCGTTTGACATTCAGAAAGAGGTGATCGATCTTTGCCCCACGAGCTGCATGTGGATGGACGGCAAAGAGCTGAAGATAGATAACCGTGAGTGTACAAGATGCATGCACTGCATCAATGTTTTGCCGAGAGCTTTGAGAATCGGTGAAGACCGGGGTTGTTCGATGCTGGTCGGCGCCAAAGCGCCGATTCTTGACGGTGCTCAGATGGGCTCCCTTTTGGTTCCGTTTATCAAGGTGGAAGAACCTTACGACGAGATTAAAGAAGTCATTGAAAGCATCTGGGACTGGTGGATGGAGGAAGGAAAAAACCGTGAGCGGCTCGGTGAGCTGATGAAACGGCAGGGCTTTCAGAAACTGCTCGAGATGACGAATATTAAGGCGGCACCCCAGCATGTTCAGGAGCCGCGCCACAATCCGTACATCTTCTGGAAAGAAGAAGAAGTCGAAGGCGGATTCTCACGTGATATTAACGAATTCAGAAAACACCATAGAAGATAGGGGGGAATAACCATGGCATTTATATCTTCAGGTTATAATCCTGATAAACCGATGGAAAACAGGATAACCGACATCGGTCCGAGAAAATACGATGAATTCTATCCGCCGGTGATTAAGAATAACAAGGGGAAATGGCTCTATCACGAAATACTGGAACCCGGTGTTTTGGTACATGTTTCAGAGACCGGCGATGAAGTCTATTCCATCAGAGTGGGCGGCGCACGGTTGATGACGGTTACCCATATCCGTGAAATTTGCGAAATTGCCGACAAGCATTGCGGCGGATATGTACGGTTCACCACCCGTAACAACATCGAATTTATGGTGGACAGCAAAGACAAGGTCGAACCGCTAAAAAAGGATCTTTCGAGCCGAAAGTTTGACGGCGGAAGCTTCAAATTTCCCGTCGGTGGTACCGGTGCCGGCGTCACCAACATTATCCATACCCAGGGGTGGATTCACTGCCATACACCGGCCACCGATGCTTCGGGACCGGTCAAGGCGACCATGGATGTGCTTTTTGATGATTTCCAGAACATGCGGCTTCCGGCACAGCTTCGTGTGTCTTTGGCCTGCTGCCTGAACATGTGCGGCGCGGTCCATTGCTCGGACATCGCCATTTTGGGGTATCACCGCAAACCGCCCATGCTCGATCATGAATACCTGGATAAAATGTGTGAAATTCCATTGGCCATCGCCGCATGTCCCACGGCAGCTATCAAGCCGTCAAAGGTGGAACTTGCCGATGGCGCCAAGGTGAACAGCGTGGCGGTGAATGACGAACGATGCATGTTTTGCGGAAACTGCTATACCATGTGCCCGGCAATGCCCTTGGCCGACGATGTCGGCGACGGCATCGTGATCATGGCCGGCGGCAAGGTGTCCAACCGGGTCACGGCACCCAAGTTCTCAAAGGTTGTTGTGGCATTTTTGCCCAATAATGCACCGCGTTGGCCGGAAACCACGGACTGTATCAAAAAAATCGTGGAAGCTTATGCAGCCGGCGCCAATAAGTACGAGCGCGTGGGGGAATGGGCCGAAAGAATCGGATGGGAAAGATTCTTTGAAAAATGCGAACTTGAATTTACCCATCATCTCATTGATGATTTCCGCGATCCAGCCTATTATACCTGGCGTCATACTTCACAGTTTAAGTTTTAATCGCTGTCATTAAAAAGGGGGGGCAAACTTTTTGCCTCCCCTTCTCGAAAAAGAGAGGC
>CAZQAF010000062.1:0-21348 GCA_964591175.1 uncultured Desulfobacteraceae bacterium
AAATTGTAAGATTAAGATAATACAGAAATTAACTGACGCAAATTTTTGCCTTTTTATCACCGGTAACCGAAGATAAAAACGTGACAGGAGACAACAGGTTTTTCTTTACATCGATCCAAATCATCCTTAATTTAGTTACATTATGATCCTGTATGATCCAACCATACCGGCCGGTCTTCTGGAATTCGGCATCCTGATTCCCATACGGGACAGCCGCGCCACAAAAACCTTTGAGGCATTGTGCAGCGACTCGCATTTGGGTTCCCGTCAGGATCTTTGGCATCGCCATCGGATCAGCGAAACGCTGACCAAAGAAGATCTGCTGCGGGTTCACTCGGCGGATTATGTCGCCCGACTGTATTCGGATCGATTGGTCGACGAAATCATTTCAACCTTCGAGTTGATCGATTCCGATGGACGATACTACCGCTATGCACCCGAACAGGCAAGCCGCCCTCTGGAGGAGCTGTTTGGGCGTATACGAATAAAGGTTGCCGGCAGCATCCAGTGCGCCCGTTTAGCGAAGACCCATGGCTTTTGTTTCTACTTTTCCGGCGGTATGCATCATGCCTATTATGATCATGGCAGCGGTTTTTGCCTGATTAACGACATTGTCATTGCGACCCGTAAACTTCAGGCCGAAAACGTGGTTCGCAAGGTCTGGATTATCGATGTGGATGCGCACAAAGGCGACGGGACAGCTGCCTTGACCGCCGATGATGCGTCCATCACAACGCTGAGCGTTCATATGGCCCATGGCTGGCCGCTGGACGGCTTGCCGGTTCTGCCCGACGGCAGGGCCAATCCTTGCTTTATACCGAGCGATATCGATATTCCCATCGCTTCAGGAGAAGAACCGCATTATCTGGAGCGTCTCGAAAAGGGGCTTGGGCAAATGAAACGTCTGGGCGAACCGGACCTCGCCATCGTGGTCAGCGGCGCCGACCCTTATGAAAAAGATGAATTGCCCTCCACCAGTGGATTGAAGCTGACATTGGATCAGATGGCGGCCCGCGACCGGATGATCTATCAATTTCTTCGGGAATTGCGCATACCGGCGGCCTATTTGATGGCCGGAGGCTACGGCGACCAGGTATGGGAGGTCTATGCGCAGTTTCTGTCGTGGGCGTTGAAGAAATAAAAAATTAAAGTCAGCTTTGGACCGGTTCATATTCCGCCGGTTTTTCGGATTCCCGGCCCCGGGTATGATCCGCACCCAGCAGCATGTACATGGCCGGCACGACAAACAGCGTGAACAGGGTTCCGATGGCAAGGCCGGTCATGATGACCAAACCCATGTTGAAGCGGCCCACGGCACCGGCACCCGTGGCCAGGACCAGGGGCAGAACGCCCAAAACCATAGCAGCCGTGGTCATCAAAATCGGCCGCAGCCGAATTCCGGCCGCCATCTCAATGGCTTCACGCTTGGGTCTTCCCGCCCGTTGCTGGTCATTGGCGAACTGAACGATCAGGATCCCGTGCTTGCTGATCAAACCGATCAAGGTAACCAATCCTACCTGAGTATAGATGTTCAAGCTCGCACCACCCACCCCAAGGCTGATGAAGATCAAGGCCCCGCAGATCGACATGGGCACACTAACCAGTATGATCAGCGGGTCGCGGAAACTTTCGAACAATGCGGCCAGCGCCAGAAAAATAATGATCAAAGCGAATATAAACGTGATCATCAGTTGGCTTGACTCGTGTTCGTATTGACGGGACTGGCCGCTGTAATCGATACTGTACCCTTTAGGCAACACTTGCTTGGCCAGCTTATTGAGCGTGTCCAGGGCCTGGCCGAGGGTGACGCCGGGCAGCGGCACGGCGGATATTGTGGCGGAGTTGAGTTGCTGAAAATGGTTGAGTGATTCCGGGACAACGCTGGTCTTTAATTTCACGATGGTGGATATCGGAACGGAAGCACCTGAAGCCGTTGTTATATAATAGTGCTTGAGTTGGTCGGGGTTGAGCCGGTAGCGCTGCATGACCTGGGGGATGACTTTGTATGAACGGCCGTATAGACTGAAGTAATTGACGTAGCCGCCGCCCAGCATCGATCCCAGTGCATTGCCCACATCGCTCATGGTCAATCCGAGCTGTGAGGCCAGATTGCGATCGATCTGAACGGATATCTGCGGCTTATCGATTTTAAGATCGGTATCCATATAGGCGAAAATGCCGGTGGCGCGAGCCTTGTCCATCAGCGCCTGCGTCACTGTGTTCAATTTGTCGAAGGAATCGGTGGTGCCGATGACAAACTGCACCGGCAGGCCCCTGCCCCCTCCCGGAAGCGGCGGTCTCTGAAAGGCCACGGCCCGGACCCCCGCAATGCCGTTAAGTTGCTTTTGTACCATGGGCTGCAACTGCATGGTCGTCAGCTTGCGTTGGTCCCAAGGTTTAAGTACCATACCCGCGATGCCTGAGTTGACGCCGCTGATGCCGTCGAGCTGGAATACATGGTCGGTTTCTTTGTGCCCGGCAAAAATCTTATATACCTGCCGGGTATAAAGCTGTGTCTGCTGAAGGGACGCATCGGGCGCTCCGGTGATCAGCGAGATGACAATACCTTCGTCCTCTTGGGGCGCCAATTCGCTTTTGGAAGAGACATAGAGAAAATAGATACTGCCGAGAACGATCAAGGCAAACACCATGACGACCGGCAAAGCGTTCAGCGCGCCGTGCAGGAGGTATTCATAAGTCCGGCGCAGACGGTCGAACTGACGATCGACAAAACGCATGAAACGACGATGGTTGCCCTTGTCGTCGGACTTTAGAAAACGCGAACACATCATAGGCGACAACGTCAGTGCAATAACGGCCGATACGGTCACGGCACCGGCCAGCGTAAAAGCAAATTCCGTAAAAAGCGCGCCGGTCAGGCCGCCCATAAATCCAATGGGTGCATAAACCGCCACCAGAACCACCGTCATGGCCACAATGGGCCCGGCGAGTTCTTGCGCGCCCATAAGGGCCGCTCTCATGGCAGGGATGCCTTCTTCCATGTGGCGATGCACGTTCTCCACGACGATAATTGCATCGTCCACAACCAGACCAATGGCCAGCACCAGGGCCAGAAGGGTCAGCAGATTGACGGTGTAGCCGAGCACCAGCATGATAAAAAATGTGCCGATGAGGGACAGCGGCATGGCAATGACAGGTATGATCACCGAACGTACCGATGCGAGAAAGAGAAAGATCACCAGGGTCACGATCAGCAGCGCTTCGACCAGGGTTGTGATCACTTCGTGGATGGAGCTGTCCACGTATTTGGTGGCGTCATAGACGATGCGGCCGTTGAGCCCTGCAGGCAATTGCTGTGCGATGAATGGAAAAACTTTGCGCACGCCTTTGATGACGCTGATCAGATTGGCATTGGGCGTTACTTTGATGCCGATGTAAACAGCACTCTGTCCGTCAAAGGCCACCGCCGTGTCGTAGCTCTCCGAACCCAGGGTGACATGGGCGATATCTTTCAGCCGGATGATGGCGCCGTTTTGTGACTTAACCACCAGATTGCGGAACTCATCCACCGAGTGCAACCCGGTATCGGCGAGCAGATTCACCGTCACCATCTGCCCTTTGGTTCGCCCCAAAGCGGAAATAAAATCATTGGCCGCCAGGACGTTGCTCACATCGCTGGCGGTTACGCCGTATGCCGCCATTTTTTTCGGGTCGAGCCATGCCCGCAATGCAAACTGACGACCTCCCAGAATTTCGGCGGTTTGCACGCCATCCACGGCCTGGAGCTTCGGCTGCACGACCCGGATCAGATAATCCGTGATCTTATTGCTCGGCAAGGTGGTGCTGTTAAAACCGATATACATGGCGTCGATGGTTTCACCGACGGAGACGCTGATTACCGGCTGCTGTGATTCCCTGGGAAGTTGATTGATAACGGCATTGACCTTGGTATTGATTTCGGTCAGCGCTTTGTTGGAATCATAGTTCAGTCTCAGATTGGCTTTAATCGTGCTCAATCCCTGGGTGCTGGTCGAATCGAGATAGTCGATACCGTTGGCCTGGGCAATGGAATTTTCCAAAGGGGTCGTGATAAAGCCGGATACCAGGGCCGGGTCGGCCCCTGTGTATACCGTCGATACGGTGACCACGGCATTCTGGGTCTCCGGATACTCGCGGACGCGCAACAGTCCCAAGGAGCGCAACCCCAAAACGAGGATGAACAGGCTGACGACCGTGGCCAGCACCGGCCGCTGAATAAAGATGTCGGTGAATCGGGTACGAGAGTTTTGCATATTATTGATCCGTGGGTTCGGGAGCGGCCTCGTTGCTGGGTTGAATGTTGTTGTTGATGACCACACGGCTGCCGCTTTTGAGTTTGAGCTGACCGCCGGTGACCACCGTGTCGCCCGCTTTAATGCCCTTGAGAACGGCGACCTGATCCCCCCGTAAGCTGCCGATGGTCACAAAGGTCTGTTTGGCAACCCATTCAGGCTTTCCTTGCGGTCCCTGCCCGGCCTTCACGATCACAAACACGGTTTCGCCGTAGGGATTGTAAGTTACGACCGTCTGGGGCAGCGTGATGAAGTGTTCCAATTCACCGGCATGGACCTGCACCGAAGTGAACATACCGGGCAGCAAATCATGCTTGGGATTGGCAACCGTTGCCTCGATTTCGATATTGCGGGTCTGGGGGTCCACTTTGGGACTAACAGCGGTTATCTTGCCCTCGAAGTTTCGCCCCGGATAGGTATTGGTGGTCACGACAACCGTCTGTCCCAAAGTAATCCGCGCAATATCCTGTTGGGGCAAAAAAAAGTCCACATAGACCGAGTCAAAAGATTGCAGCGTAACAATGCGGTCTCCCGGGTTCAGGTATTGACCGGGATTGACGGTGCTGATGCCGACACGGCCGCTAAAGGGCGCGCGAATGGTCTTCTTGTCGACAACGGCCGCCTGCTGATCCACCTGAGCCATTTTGCTTTTGAGACCCGCCTGCGAGACATCCAGGGTCGCCTGACTGATGGCCTTGACATTGAACTGTTGTTTGTCGCGCGCATAAGTGGTTTTCGCCAATTCGGCCTCTGCTTCCAGCGAATGGAGCAAAGCCCTGTCTGCATCGGCATTGAGCTGCACCAGCACCTGGCCTTTACGCACATCGTCGCCGGATTTAAAATAGACGGTTCGCACGAGGCCGGCAATCTCGGCTGTCACGTCAACACCACGCATTGCCCTCACCGTACCGACCGCGTTAAGCTGCGGTTGCCAGGCCAGCATCCGGGCCGTGGTTGTGGACACGGTTACCGCAGGAGCCTGTTGAGCGGCCATAGCTTTTTTCATCTGACGAGATACAAAGGCCTTGTAGCCGAAAATGCCGCCGAACAGCAAACCGGCACACGCCAGCATAATAAACATTCGTTTGAACATTGAGCCTCCGTTTTCAATGTTGAGTTATGATATAAAAACGATCAATCCTTTGGTTTTGCGGTTTTGTTTTCAAAGGCCGAAGCAGCGTGCCACTCTCCGGTGCCGACGGCCTGGAACAGCGCAGCCGTATCCGCAAATCGGGCAGCCTGCGCCTGGATCAGGCTGATGCGCACCTGTTGGTACTGGCGTTGGGCATCGAGCAGCGAGAGATAGCTCACGGCGCCGAATTGAAACTGCTTTTGGGTTAATTCCAGTGTATCCTTGGCCGCCGTTTCCGCTTCGAATTGTGCTTTGAGCGTTCGGGCATCCGACTCAAGGGCTCGCAAGGCATCAGAAACATTGAGAAATGCCTGCAATACCGTCTGGCGGTAAAGCGCCATCGCCTGATCATAGGCGGCTACGGCCGCCCGGCGTTTGGCTTTCAGTTCACCGCCGTGAAAAAGCGGCTGCAGCAGCCCGCCGCCAAAATTCCAGACGACCGTGTCGCTGTTGAAAAGATCACCGATCTTGTTGGTTTCCGATCCGTAACTGCCCGTAAGGGTGATGCGGGGATAGAGATTGGCGGTCGCCACCCCCACCTGGGCGCTGGCCGCATGCAACAACGCTTCGGCCGCCTGTATGTCGGGACGCCGACGCACCAGAGAAGACGGCAAACTCACCGGGAGTTCCTTTGGAAGCGTTATGTTGTGGATATCGAACTCGGGCAGTGTTCCTGCATTGTTGGGTAACTTTCCCACCAGTACCGCCAGCAAGTGACGCGTTTGGGAAAGGGCCTTTTCCAGAGGCGGCAGGGTGGCCCGGGTCTGGGCCAGCTGGGTCTGTTGAGCCAGCACATCGGCGCGCGAAGTGCCGCCCAACTGGAATTGGCGCTGAACCAATTCATACGCCCGCTGCTGATCCGCCAGAATTTCCCTGGTCGCTTGAAGCTGAGCGCGCAGCGACGCTTCCTGCACGGCGCTGGTCACGATGTTGGCCGTCAGCGTCAGATAAGTCCCCAGCAGCTGAAAATGCTGATAGTCGACCTGGGCCTGCAATGATTCGAGTTCGCGCCGTGCGCCGCCGAAAATATCGAGCAGGTAGGAAACGTTCACCGAAGCATTATACAACTCAAAAGTGGACCCGCCGCCCGATCCCTGACCAAAGGAAGCACCGGCAGAGCGCTGCCGGCTGGCCGATAGATTGGCGTCTACCCCTGGAAACCAGGTTGCTCCGTATTGCGCGCGCAATAGTTCCTGAGCCTGCCGCAGTGCGGCTTGTGCGGCAACCGTCGTCGGGTTGTCAACAAGGGCGCGCCGGATCAAACGATCCAACGCCTCGGAATGAAAGAGCTTCCACCATTGGTCCGGGATCTTTTCACCCATTTTAAAGCGTTGGACTGTGCCGCCGGCGACCGATGCGGTCGCTGTCTCAGATGGAAGCGCTCTGGATGTATACGTCTGTGTATCCGGTGCTTCAGGAGGTTGAAAATTGGGGCCGACGGCACAACCCATCAACAAGACGCCGCCCAGCACCACCATCATTATTCTCCAATGCATTACTTGTATCCTTTCAATTATCAAACGCCGATGCATAAGCTCCGCATAGTTTTGGTCTATAACACCCAGCCCAATTATGACGGAATATCAAAACCATATCTTATCGGCATCGCCGCTTTCGGGTCACAATGTAGTCCGGCGATTACCCCCCTAAACTGTAAATGGTAATCACGGGATATACACTTGCAAGCGGAATTTAAAAAAAATATATCAACGGGTCATCGCGCAAATACCCTCGCAGCCTCACATCGGCCATTTCCAGTTACGGATTTCAGGCATGTCCTGGCCGTATCGATGAATATAATTTTTATGGTCGAGCAACTTGTCCCGAATAAATTGACGCGCATAGGCGGCCCGGGACCCCAGTTTGGGCACCCGGTCGATAACATCTTCGGCCAGATGAAACCGATCCAGGTCGTTTCGTACCACCATGTCGAAGGGCGTTGTGGTCGTCCCCTCTTCTTTATAACCCCGAACATGCAGATGGGCATGGTTGGTCCGTCGATAAGTCAGCCGATGAATCAGCCAGGGATATCCATGGAAAGCGAAAATAGTGGGTTTGCCCGGGGTGAAAATAATATCGAAGTCTTTGTCGCTCAGGCCGTGGGGATGTTCGCTCCGGGGCTGTAACGTCATAAGATCCACCACGTTGACGACGCGGATCTTGAGTTCCGGAAAATGCTGCCGCAACAAATCCACTGCCGCCAGTGTCTCCAGGGTGGGGACATCACCGGCGCAGGCCATCACCACGTCGGGATCGCCGTCCTCATCGTTGCTGGCCCATTCCCAGATGCCGAGACCGGCGGAGCAGTGTTTGACGGCCGCATCCATATCCAGCCACTGGATCTCGGGTTGTTTTCCCGCCACGATGATATTGACGTAATCCCGGCTGCGCAGACAGTGGTCCGCAACGGACAATAACGTGTTGGCATCGGGCGGCAGATATACCCGGATGATGTCGGCTTTTTTGTTGATCACATGATCGATGAAACCCGGGTCCTGGTGACTGAATCCGTTGTGGTCCTGGCGCCACACATGGGAGGTCAACAAGTAATTGAGCGATGCGATGGGGCGTCTCCAGGAGATATCGCGAGTCACCTTGAGCCATTTGGCATGCTGGTTGAACATGGAATCCACAATGTGTATAAACGCTTCATAACAGGAGAAAAAACCGTGCCTCCCGGTGAGGAGATAGCCTTCCAGCCAGCCCTGGCACATATGTTCGCTAAGCACTTCCATGACGCGGCCGTCAGGAGACACATGATCGTCCGTGGAACGGATTTCGGCGGTCGAAGTCCGTTCGGTAATGTCGAACAGGTGTGTCAGGCGGTTGGAGGCGGTCTCGTCAGGACCGAAAACACGAAAAGTGCGCTGATCCCAGTTCGATTTCATCACATCTCTGATAAAGGCGCCCATGATGCGCGTCGCTTCGGCCTTCACCGTTCCCGGCTGAGGCACGTCCACGGCATAATCTCTGAAATCGGGCATTTTAAGGTCGCGCAGCAAAATTCCGCCGTTGGCATGGGGATTGGCTCCCATCCGGCGTTCGCCCTTGGGGATCAGATCCGCCAGTTCCCGAATCAGGCGGCCTTGGGCGTCGAAAAGCGCTTCGGGCTCGTAACGCTTCATCCATTTCTCCAATGACTTCAGGTGCTCCGGATGGGCATCCAGTCCGGCCAGAGGAACCTGGTGCGCACGAAACGAACCTTCCACCGGCAGACCATCCACTTCCTTGGGGCCGGTCCATCCCTTGGGTGTTTTAAACACGATCATGGGCCAGACAGGACGTTCATTGAATCCGCGCTCGCGTGCCTGGCGTTGGATGGCTTTGATCTCGCCGACGATGGTATCCAGGGTCTCGGCCATGCATTGATGAACGTCTTCCGGCTCGTCGCCTTCGACGAAATAGGGGTTGTATCCGTACCCCTGGAAGAGTTGACGCAGTTCTTCTTCGGGAATGCGCGCCAGCACGGTCGGATTGGCGATCTTGTAGCCGTTGAGGTGCAAAATGGGAAGCACGGCGCCGTCATGAACCGGATTGAGAAATTTGTTCGAATGCCAACTGGTGGCCAGGGCTCCGGTTTCCGCTTCGCCGTCGCCCACCACGCAGGTCACCAGCAGATCGGGGTTGTCGAAAGCAGCGCCAAAGGCATGGGCCAGGGAATAGCCCAATTCACCGCCTTCATGGATGGAACCCGGCGTCTCAGGCGCCACGTGGCTGGGTATGCCCCCGGGAAAGGAGAATTGCTTGAACAGCCGCTTCATTCCGGATTCGTCCTGTGAAATATTGGGATACAGTTCGCTGTAGATGCCTTCCAGATACGTGTTGGCCACCAGACCCGGTCCTCCGTGGCCCGGCCCGGTGATAAAAATCATGTTCAGGTCGTATTGATTGATGATGCGGTTGAGATGAACATAGATAAAATTCAAGCCCGGGGTGGTGCCCCAGTGTCCCAAAAGTCTGGGCTTCACATGGTCAATGGTCAGGGGTTCTTTGAGCAGCGGGTTGTCAAGCAGGTATATTTGACCCACCGACAGGTAGTTGGCTGCCCGCCAGTATGCATTCATACGATGGAGCAATTCGGGGGAAAGCGGTCCTTTCATGGTTTTTCTCCTTCGCACGGCAAGCATTTGCCGCGGCATTCATTTTTGGTTCTCTTTCCGGATGATTGCCAGGGCGGCTTTGGCAATCATAATTTCTTCATTGGTTCGAATCACACGCACGGTAACCGGGCTCGACCTAGAAGAAATCACCGGTGCATTGACGCCGTTGAGATCTTCATCCAGTGTCATCCCAAGAAACGCCAAGCCGCTGCAAAAGCGTGTGCGCACCGCACCGGCGTTTTCACCCTTTAACCGGCAGTCTAAGGACGGCTCAACAGCATACAGGGCAAACTTGATGCTCGACGATCCGCCGTTGATGGTCAGGATGCAGGCGGTTTCCGGTTTATTAAAGGATACTGCCATTATTGTTCAACTCCCGTCTCAGAGAAGCCGGTTGGATATTTATTGATTTCAAAACCATGGGTATGTATTGTGCGTGTTTGCCTAAAGCAGCGCCATCATCACGATGCTGCTGAAATCGATGAGAAAGTGAATGATCATGGGCGCGATCAGGCTTTTTCGCCACAGGTAAATCACCCCGAAGACCACCCCCAAACAAAAAACGCTGATCACTCCCGCCATGCCTTCATATCCATGTCCGATGGAGAATACCACCGATGACAAAAGGACCGCTGCCCAGGACCGGCGGGTGGCTGTTTTCAGTCGCAGGATCAAATAACCCCGAAACACGGTTTCTTCCACAATGGCAACGACAATGACCAGAATAACGGCCAGCACCAGCCTGAAATGGCCGGTCGCAACGAGAAATGAAGGGAGTTTGGACGGTGCCGAAAGACCGGCCGAATGCAATACGCTTTCCAGCCGGTTGGCGCTGTAGAAGATCGGAAAAAACAGCACGAGGCCCCAGCCGACTTCCCTGGGGAGGTTTTGCAGGGTCCAACCGATTCGGCGCAGTGTTTCTCTGTTGCGCCACACAAAATAGAACACCAGGCTCACCATGCCCAGATCGTTCAGGATGGACAAGATGGCGACACCCATAAAACCCGTACCGGGCTGATTGCCCGAAGTGGTGCCGATTAAAAAAGAGGTCGACATGGCGGGTAAAATCAAAAACAAAAAGACCGCCACCTCGATCACCTGAACTTTTCGGCCGGGCTGACCGCAGGTTGCCCCATTTCGGCACGACAGCTTATTTTCCGTCGAATCGTCTTCTATGGGACGTTCTGCTTTATTATTGTCTCCAATGTGTTCCTTTTTTGGTTTCGGTTGCATTCTCTCTTTTCAGTCAATCTATTGAAAAACAGCACTCGCTACCGCTGCCACAAAATAAAAGGGGTTTCCAGGGGAACGGCAATCTCATCGCGGCTTGGTATAATCCGCGGCGTATAATCTTCCGGGGGCCGCGTCGCGGGAACTGTGGCGCGATAAACAACCTCACCGGCGCCTCCTTCGAGCTTTTGAACCAATGTCATTTCCCGGCGCACCGGATCTTCATTATTTTGGCCGTCGGCATAGAGTTCCACACGCAGCCCGTCGGGATCGAGACCTTCCAAAAAGACCCGGACCTCGAACTGGTGTCTGGACTCCAGGGTTTCGACATTCACATCACCGAAACGCATCTTTCCCCAGTGTTGTTCCCATTCGCGTTGCCATTGAACGATGCGGCGGGCCAGCGCGCCGTTATTTTCTGCGCGCCGGCGGAAGGTGGCTGCCGCCGGGAGGTAGTGTTTTTCCGTGTATTCCCGGACCGTCCGGTTCGCTGAAAAGCGAGGCGTCAGGTGCGCCATGCTTTCCCGCATGCGCGCCACCCAGGCAGCGGGAATGCCGTTGGGATCCCGGTCATAGAATTCCGGGATAACGTTATACTCCAACAGGTCATAGAGTGCTTCGGCCTCCACCGCATCCCATTCCGGATCGTCGCCCCGGTCCCGGCCGTCGCCCAAAGACCACCCCACATCGTCGGTGTAAGCCTCGGCCCACCAGCCGTCCAACTCGGAAAGGTTGAGACCGCCGTTGACCAGCACTTTCATGCCGCTGGTGCCGCACGCTTCCCACGGTCGGCGGGGCGTATTGATCCAGACATCCACGCCTTGCACCAGGCGTTCAGTCAGCAGCATGTCGTAGTCGCTGAGGAAAATGACATGGTTGCGCGCTTGTGTACCGCGAATAAACTGGATCCACTCCCGAATCATGGCCTTACCGGGCTCGTCGGCCGGATGCGCTTTCCCGGCAATGATCAGCTGAACAGGACGCCGGCGATCGGTCAGCAGGCCAAGAAGTCTTTGAGGATCGTGCAGCAACAAATTGGGTCGTTTGTATGTCGCGAAACGGCGCGCAAAGCCCAAGGTCAAGGCATCGGGATCGAAAAGATGCCGGGCCCGTTCAACCTCATCGGTGTGGGCGCCGGATGCGATAAATTGCTGCGTCAATCTTTGGCGTGTATAGGTTACCAGCGCGTGACGACATACGCTGCGCATGTGCCAGAGGCGGTCATCGGGCAGCTCGTGAATGCGGTGTTCCAATTCTTCGTCCCCTTCCAGCCAGCATCCCTTACCGCAGGATTGGGTGAACAGCTCGTCGGCCTCGGCCGAATCCCATGTGGGCACATGCACCCCGTTGGTGACATAGCCCACCGGCACCTCTTCCAGGGGCCTGCGTGGAAACAGCGACTGAAAAAGGCGCCGGCTGACCTGAGCGTGCAAGCGGCTCACCGCATTGACGGCACCGCTCCCTCTGATGGCCAGATAGGCCATATTGAAATCCTCATTGACATCGCTGGGGTTCTGCCGGCCCAAGGTCAACAGGTCTTGAATTGTAATTCCGAGCTGCTCCTGGGCATAACCGGTCAGGTATTGGGCCATGAGCGACGGTGTAAAGCGATCGAAGCCTGCCGCCACCGCGGTATGCGTCGTAAAAAGATTGCCGGCCCGGGTAGCGGCCAAGGCAACATCAAAAGGTTGTTGGGTGGCCTGCATAAAGCTGTGTGCCCGTTCCAGCACGGCAAAGGCGGCATGGCCTTCATTCAGATGGCAGACCTCCGGATGGATATCCAGGGCTTCCAACAGGCGCCATCCGCCGATGCCCAAAACCAGTTCCTGTTTCAGGCGCAGCTCCGGTCCGCCGCCGTAAAGTTCACTGGTAATGCCGCGGTGGGCCGGAAGGTTGGCAGCGTCATTGCTGTCCAGCAAATAGGCCTTAATCCTGCCCACCTGCACCTGCCAGGCCCGCAGCCAGAGAGTATACCCGGGCAGCGCGATTTGCAGCCGCAGCCATTCCCCATTGGGCTCCCGCACAGGCGTAATGGGCAATTGCCCCGGATCGTTGTATGGAAACAACGCCTGCTGGGTGCCGTCCTTGGTAATCACCTGTCGGAAATAACCTTGCTGATACAACAGCCCGATACCGATCACCGGGATGCCCATATCGCTGGCTGCTTTAAGCTGATCGCCGGCCACGTTGCCGAGCCCGCCCGAATAGATGGGCAGTGCCTCACTGAGCATGAACTCCATGCTGAAATAAACAACACTGGTCAGCGGCGTCCGGACGTGGTTTTGCTGAAACCATGCCGGCGCTTCGGCGCTGTCGCGCTTGGTCTGTAGGAGCTGGTCCACCTCTTTGCGAAAAACCGGATCCGATAGCACCCGCCGGAGCTGATCCCGGGATATGGTCTGCAGCACAACCCACGGATTATGGGTCGATTCCCACAGGTCCGGATCGAGTTGCCGCCAGAGTTCATCGGCAAAATGGTTCCACGACCACCGCATATCAAGGGCCAATTCGGCCAGCTTATCGAATCCTTCGATCTCGGTGGGGAACAACGCATAAATGGGATTAATGATTCTGGTTTGATTGCTCATACACCCTCTTTCGCTTCACCATCAATGGTTTAATCGATAAAGGATAAGGCTGCGCCCGGATGCGTCTCAGATCCCGTGCACAATGCCCGATTTTTTCCCATGGATAATCTTTGGCCATGGAATCGGTCGCGTTTATCTGGAAGCCATCTCAAAACTAGGATTTTCGGTCGAGATCTCCCGCCCAAGATCGGCGGGACAAGAACGCGAGGCCGAGGATCAACCCGCCCCGTTTGTTAACGGGATCTTCGACACGCATACTCAAGTATGTCGAGGACTTGAGACGAGGGCGCAACGCCGATATCGGACGAAAAGGCTTTTTTGAGATGGCTTCTATATTTCATTTGTTGTATGTGACCCTGTTTGCTGTTCACTATTTTAGTCTTTAAGCCGGAGTGTCCAGGCCACGAGGCTCTGAAGCAATTGCGCAATGAGTTGCCGGGACTTGTCGTCGACCAGGTTTCCGTCGGCGTCGAACCGGTCCGCGGCATTTGGGATCATAACTTCCGGATTATTCAACGGAAACATGTTCAAAAACACACAGCACTGCCGCAGATGATACTGGGCCCGGGCCGTACCCAGCGTGCCGATGGAAGCGCCCATGATGGCCGCCGGCTTGCCGTTCCAGACACTCTCCCCATAGGGACGCGAGGCCCAGTCGATGGCATTCTTCAATACGCCGGGGATCGAGTAGTTGTACTCGGGGGTCACGAATAAAATTGCGTCGGCAGCCAGCACGCGCTTTTTCAGTTCGACGACTCGCTCCGGCGGATTTTGTTCGTCATCCTGGTTGAAGCCCGGAATGCCGTCGAGGTCGAAGATGTCCAGCACTGCGTTATCCGGTACGAGGGATTTGGCCGCCCGCAATGCTGCACGGTTGTATGAGCTTTGCCGGAGACTCCCGGCGATTCCGAGGATATTGATATTTTCCATTTTTGACTCCTTCTATTCCGCTGTCTTTTTCAGTTTGCACTGCATGTTCCGGTCTCGGCTCAAGTGCTGAGCTTTTTCCAATAAAATCAAATCTTGAACCCAAAATTATATAGAAGTTATCTCAAAATTAAGATTTTGGTAGAAATCTCCCGCCTAAGATCGGCGGGACAAGAACACGAGGCCGAGAATCAATCCGCCCCGTCTGTTAACGAATCTCCGACACACATGCTCAAGTATGTCGAGGACTTGAAACGAGGGCGCAACGCCGATATCGGACGAAAAGAATTTATTGAGATCAACTTCAAGTTTTAGTCTATCTCCGGGATGCAGGCAGGTCTTGAAGTCTCGACAGGCCAATCGATGGTTGGCAGATAGGGGGCTCAAAGAGAGCTTCCCGCATCTTCACGAAATATAAATTTAGGTATGAATAAGGTCGTTGTCAACCGATACCGATTCAATACGTGCATTTTTATCTTTAATATCGACACCGAACCAAGACGCTTGAAAACCAGCGGGCAAAATATTTAAAAAGAAACTGCAACATATTAAAATAATTTGATTTTATCTATTGTCAGGATCACCTCGTTGACGAAAAACAAATTGCTTTGCCAACTTGGGGAAAATAGCCGGTGTATCAAGATTGTTTACGTCATCTCTTGGCCGGCTAGGGTTGGTTCATCTGCTTGAAGATGGCTTCCAACTGTTCGCGGGTTGCCCGGCTCGATTCAACCGAAAAGCCGTAGGTCGCTTCAATGCTTCCTGTTTTCAGTTGTTCTGCTACGGCATCTGTGAACGCATCGAGGGGCGCACCGAAGGTGTGCAGGCCTTTTCCCCCGAGATCGGTATTGACCGCAGGGGGAATGATTTCGATGACGGCAATCGGCGAAGCGGATAGTTGGTGCCGCAGCGAAAGGGTAAATGAATGCAGCGCGGCTTTTGTCGCGCAATAAACCGGCGCGTTCGCCAGCGGCACAAAGGCAAGCCCTGATGTGACATTGATGATTGCCGGCTGTTTTTGTTTCAAAAGATGGGGGATAAAAAGGGATGAAAGATGGATCGGGGCTTCGAGATTGATCGCCACCTCTTGATTCAGGGTTTCCCAATCGGGTGTTTGTTTCAAGTCAATACGTTGCTGAATCCCTGCATTGTTGATAAGTATATTCAAGCCGGGGCAGGTTTCCGTTACCCATTTATACAACGCTATTCGTTCGGTGGGTTCGGCCACGTCGCACACCCGATAAGCCAGTTGGGGATATTTTGATCGGGCCTCTTTTAATTTATATTCTCTGCGGCCGCAGATGATGACTTGACTTCCCCCTTGAATAAATCGCTGTGCAAGGGCAAATCCGATCCCGGATGCGCCGCCTGTAATGAGCACTGTATTTGAAGAAAAATCCATGCGTGCCTCCTTTGTCGAAAATCCGAGCCAACCTGCCACAACCCCGCTATCCGCGCGGTTTCAATCTTTGCCGAAAATCCCTTTGACTTTTTCCTTAAGCACCTTACCCATTGTGTTTCTGGGGATTTCGGCGACGAATATGATTTCTTTCGGGCATTTCCAGTCATGCAGGTGTTCTTTGCAAAAGGTCTTTACCGCATCCGGATCGAGTCCGGCTCCTGCTTCGGTCACGACCGCCGCAACCACCTTTTCTCCCCATTTGGGATCCGGAATACCCACCACGGCAGATTCGACGACGTTGTCGATGCGGTTGATGACAGTCTCGACTTCTTTGGCGGATACGTTTTCTCCTCCCGTGATGATGATATGTTTGATCCGGTCCGTCAGGTAATAGTAACCCTCTTCATCGACATATCCCAAATCTCCGGTTCGAAACCAGCCGTTCTCGAAATTGTCCCTGGTTTCCTTGGGCTTGCGCCAATATCCGGGGGTGATGGAAGCACTCTTGAGCCAAATTTCCCCGTTTTCTCCGGGAGGAACATCCGCAAACGTGTCGGGATCCACAATTCGGACCGACAGGCCCGGCAGAGGAAGACCGATGGAGCCCGGCTTCCGATTGCCTTTGAGAGGGTTAGAGAAGTTCATGCCGGTTTCCGACATGCCTTCACGTTCCACCGGTTGTCTTCCGAACATTTGTTCGATGCGATGGAAATCCTTTACCAGCAGGGGCGCCGATCCGGAAGTGAGCAGGCGAATATGGGAAAAATCCCGGGGCCGGTCTTCCATGGCATCGAGCAGCCGGGTGTACATGGCAGGCACCGCCATAAAGACGGTGCAAGTCCGGTCTTCTTCTTTGCATGCCAGTACGTCCAGAATTTTCGAAGGTTCGAAACGATCCAGCATCAGCACGTGGACGCCGCTCAACAGCGCGGTGTGCAGCGCAAAACAGAGCCCATGAACATGAAAAAGGGGCAAGGCATGGCATAGAACATCCTCGTGGCCGATTTCCCACACGTCGATGACATTTGCCGCGTCATGGACCAGGTTTCCCTGAGTGAGAACGGCCCCTTTGGGGTCACCGGTCGTACCGGACGTATAGATGATCACGCCCGGGTCTTCCGGCGCAAGGGCCGTCTCTGTATGGGTACGGGAAGACAATTCCAAGGATATCCCTTCCTGGTAGGGCTTATGCGTGGGGAGTTCCATGACGTGAACGTGCGGATCGATTTCCCGAATGAAACGGCCCTTTCCTTCATCGGCCAGCACAAGTGCGGCGTCGGCATCCTTTAGCAGATACTGCATTTCACCTTTCTTGAAACCCGGATTCAATGGGACCGAAACTGCGCCGATCTTTTGCAGCGCAAAGTGCGCGACAACAGATATCAATGATTTTTCCATGAACAAAGGGACCCGGTCCCCTTTGGCAACGCCGCGTGAGATCAGGGTCTCTGCGAATCCCGAGATGTCGTGTTCCAATTGAGAATACGTCAGAACGGTTTCGATTTTGCCGTCACGAAAAAAGGTAATCGCCTTCTTGTTATGCCATTTCAAGCAAGAACTTTCAAACCAGGAACGAATGGATTCAGTGTGCATTGATTTCTCCATAATCAGCCAATCATTTTGTTGGGCAGCCACAGCGCCAGTTGAGGCCAGATACACAAAAGTACGATGAGCAGGCAGTCGATCAACACAAACGGTGCTGCTCCCAGCAGAACCTTGGACATGGGAATGTCCGGGGCAATGCTTTTGACCACATACAGGTTGAGACCCACCGGCGGCGTTACCAGCCCGATCTCTAAATTGACGGTCATAATCACGGCGAACCAGACAGGATCGAACCCCAATCCCTTTATGATGGGCAAAAGCAGGGGGGCTACCATCAAAATCACGGCCGCGGGCGGAATAAAACAGCCAAGAATCAACAGAAAAATATTGATGAAAAAGATGATACCCCATTTACCCAGCGGAAGCTTCAGTATCAGCTCTCCCAGGGTCTGGGTCGCATACAAATCTGACGAAACCCAGGCAAAAATCAAGGCGGCAGCCATGATCATCAGGATCATGGTGCTCTCATTAAGGGCCTTGATGAAGATGTTCCACAGTTGGCGAGGCCGGTAGACGCGGTAGATGACCATGACGCAAACCAAAGAAAGAACCGCCCCGAGACCTCCGGCCTCGCTGGGTGTGGCCCATCCGCCGTACAGAGAGCCCATGATACCGAAAATAATCAACACGAAGGGCAATACTTTGACCAAAGAGGCGAATCGCTCGCGCCAGAGAAACGTCTCTGCAATTCCCTGTTGCTCAACTTCGATGTAATATAAAGACCCGCGCTTGGCCGGATGGAACTTTCGGTAAACGAATACCGCGCCCACCCATACACAGCTCAGCAGTACCAGCAGGATTCCGGGGATGACACCGGCGATGAAGCACTTTCCGATGGATGTTTCGGTCGCCACCCCGTAGAGGATCATGGTGACGCTGGGCGGAATGAGAATGCCGAAGGTCCCGCCATGGGCAATCAGTCCGGTCGCCAGTGCCGGAGAATATCCTCTCCGGCGCATCTCCGGTATACCGATTCCGCCGATGGCCGCGGCCGTTGCCGGACTCGATCCGCATAAAGCGGCGAATATACCGCACCCGATCATGTTGGCAATGCCGATTCCCCCGGGGACTTTATGAAGCCACTTGTGCAATGTCTCATAAAGATCCTTGCTTGCCTGAGACGCTGCAATGGGCGCGCTGAGCAAAATGAAAAGCGGAATGGCCAGGAGCGCGAAATTGTCCATACTGCCATACAATGTGTAAGGCAGCGCGTGCAGCAGGTTGGGTGAAAAAATGACAATGGCCGCTACGGATATCCCGGCAAGCCCGGCCCAGATGGGAATGCCGGATATCAGCAAGACAAAGGCGCTTCCGAACAACAACACGGCAAGCACGTATTCATTCATATTTTCCCTTTTTCAATGCGTCGATTTTCCTCCAGATGTATACAATGTATTGAAGAAACAGCAGACTCATTCCCAGCGGCAGAAAAAAATAAGGAATCCAGAGGGGAGGCCCCCAAAGGGATTCGGAATGCTCGTGCCTTACGATACTTTCCCACCACATGGGCCACGCATACCAGGCCAGTAGCAGTGCCAACAGGCAGGTGGCGATGGAGACAACGATCAGGATGATTTCGCGTGTCCTGGGTGAAAAATGGATGATCAGCAGGTCCACATTCAGATGGCTTTCATTCTTCTGCACAAAAGGTGCGCCTGCAAATACACTGAACATCAACAGATATACGGAAGCCTCGATTTGCCAGATGGTTGAGACGCCGAAAAGCTTTCGAACAATAACGGCTTCGGTAATGATCAAGGCGGCGGCAACCAGGGACAAGGCCGCCAGCCAGCCCGTGAGAAGGGTCAGACCGTCAATAACCCAAATCAATTTGGCAAAAACCTTCTTCATCGTCTCTTCCCCTGTCTCTTCCGGGTTTCACTTAGTCTTTGTCCGCCGGGGCAAACCAAGCCCTCGCGCCCGACCGGGCGCCCATCGGGTCACAGGTTCGTACAAAGGGCGCCTGAGAGAACCCGGATTAGGCATTTTCGCTTATTTCATCGCATCCAGGGCGAGATCCAAATATTCCTGGCCGCCCGGAACCGTCTGGGCATAGTTTTTCCAGGCGGTCTTTTTGGCAAACGCCAGCCATTGATCGAATTCGCCTTTGGTCATGTAATGGATATTCGCGCCCGCTTTGGTAAAGGCATCGATCTCCTTGTCGACCAGGCCTTTGAAGTGCTGGGGAATCCATTTATCATGAATCCACTCAGACGTTTCCATAAAGATCTTTTGTTGTTTCGGCGTCAGCCGGTCCCAACTACTTTTGGACATGACCAGGTTCTCCGCCATGTACCAGATGGAATAGTCACGCGGAATGTTGATGTACTTCAGTACTTCATACAACTTATAGGATACGAAAGACGCCGACGAGGTCAGCATGGCGTTGAGCACGCCGGTAGAAAGGGCATGGTAGACTTCGGAGGAAGGCATGCTCGTGATGGATGCTCCGGCCTCCCGCAGCATGTACTCGAACTTTTTTCCTGCTGCCCGCATCTTAAGTCCTTTGACGTCTTCGGGCAGCACCACCTGCCTGACTTTACTGCCGATACCCCCGCTAAACCAGGCCCATACCAGGTTTTTGACGCCGTTTTTCTCCATCACCGCTGCGACTTTCTTGCCGATGGGTTTGTTTCTCCAGGACGCACCCTGCTTAACGCTGGTCACGGTGCAGGGCATCAACGTGATGGACAATTGGGGAACCTTTCCGGAAGCATAATCAAGGGGCAATACCGACATGTCCAGGGCGCCGTTTCGCATGGCGTCCCACTGCTCCTTGGCTTTGAAAAGAGAGGCGGCGGGATAATACCGGAACTTGATTTCGCCGTTGGTCTTTTTGGTCACCATGTCTCCGAAAGCGCGCGCCATGAGGTCGCGTACATCGCCGGCGGCAAATTGATGTGAAACCTTCAAGGTGACCGAGGCGGCCTGCGAAGGTTTGGGAGTAAACAGCAGGCCACACGCTACAAAAAGAGTGATTGTAAAAATAAAATAGATGTTTTTTGTACGCATTTGGACCCCTCCTTATGTTGGTTTTACGGTTTATGGATGGCTGGACAGCTTATCTGTCCCCATAACGGGTAATGACGGGCTGCCCGTCTCGACCGATTTTCACGGTCCCAAAGCATTACTTGTTTAACGGCATCTTTCAGTCGCCCGGATAGACAACCTCCTTTCCTTTCTCTGCGTAATAGGTAACAAGCGCCTGACACTGTTTTTGCAGATGCGTCTGCATCAGACGTTCGGCGCGCTCGCTGTCCCGCGCCCGAAAGGCCTCAATGAGCCTGCGATGCTCCTCCATGGACTCGTCAAATCGCCCCGGGCGATAAATCTGGCGATAGCGGTGGAGCAAAATAACGTCCCGCAGACCGGAGACGATTCTTCCCAAAACCGGATTGCCTGCCTTTTCCTGAACAAACTCGTGAAATTCTCTGTTCCAGCTCATATAACTTTCGGGATCACCGTTTCTGTGGGATGTTTCCAGCTGTTCATGGAGACTTTCCATTTTTTCCAGGTCCGTGTCCGTCAGCCGCTCGGCGGCGAGGCGGGCACAGCTTCCTTCCAGAACCCCCATGGCTTCGAACATATGAAAGGTGTCTTCAATGGAAGATTCGGCCACGCGCGCTCCCTTATTGGGGGATATGGTTACCAGACCTTCGGCGCTGAGTATACGCAGGGCCTCCCGAAGGGGGGTGCGGCTGACGCCGAGCCTTTCGCACAGCCGCTGCTCGCTCAACCGTTGTCCGCTCACCAATTTGTTGGCGCGGATGAGACGCCGGATCTCCTCCGCCACCTGCGTGGCCAGAGGCTTATCGGAAATCTTGTTCATAACCCACAAAACATGCTTTATATTGTATACAAACCGTTGGAAGCGTACGAGTGGTCGGATCTTTTTCAATCATCCGGGCATTACCCTATTATAATTAATGATTTAAGCTATATCCGCATTCAGAAGTCGAGCGGATCCGTCAATTATGCAAATTCCGCTCTATATAAATTGCATACAATTGCTTAAAAGCAGGTGTCAAGTCTTTTTTCTTTTTTGACTCGATCTCCAGAAGGAGCTAGAAGT
>CAZQAF010000063.1:0-21260 GCA_964591175.1 uncultured Desulfobacteraceae bacterium
GACCGTGTGTCAGTTCCAGTGTGGCTGATCATCCTCTCAGACCAGCTAACCATCGCGGCCTTGGTAGGCCGTTACCCTACCAACAAGCTAATGGTACGCGGGCTCATCTCCAAACAATAGCTTACATGTAGAGACCATCTTTGATCTTTAAAACCGAAGTCTTAAAGATATCATCCGGTATTAGCTCGCCTTTCGGCGGGTTATCCCCGATTCGGAGGTAGATTACCCACGCGTTACTCACCCGTGCGCCACTTTACTATCTTTAGCAAGCTAAAGAGTTCTCGTACGACTTGCATGTGTTAAGCACGCCGCCAGCGTTCATTCTGAGCCAGGATCAAACTCTCCAATTAAACCGTAAATTGCATCCGATTGGAAACAGATGCAATGAATTAACTACGAGACCTAACTCACAAGCTGTCACTATTTAGTTTTCAAAGATCAACGAAGCCGCAAAAAAATATTTGCATTTTGTGGTATCATCCAAACTGTCAAAGAAACAGTCCGGAACTTTTATTATATGAAAGCGATCTGTTTTGTCAATACCTTTTTGCTTCATAACTTAAAAAATATTCCCGAAACTTTCGGGTCCATCCAAGTTGATAGAATCGTCCTTTTTAGATCTGATCCCCGTCTTTGTCAAGCATTATTTTTTTTTATTTTGAGTTTATGATACCGCTTTTTACCTGCTCTCAAGACGATCTCCAAGTCAACGATATCGTTAACAGTTAACAGGTAATCAAAGGATGGTACGCGCCGGCCGTTAATATATGCGCCGCCCTGTTCGATAAGTTTTCTTGCAGCGGTTCCCGAGGTCGTCAAACCGACATGGTGATACAGCTTGAAAGCCGGGATACCGTCTTTGAAGCGGTCTTCTTCGATATCTGAATGGGGTATCGAATCCAGGGCTTCCATCGCCAATTTTTCCGAGTCCAATGAAGAAAGGTCCCCCGTCTCTAAAGAATTATCACTTTCAGAACCATTCCGGATTATCGAACTTGACGGCATAATGTCTTCAGGCACAACGCGGGAACCGAACATGCGCTGTGCCGCGAAATACGCTTTGAGGGCTTCTTCCCTGCCGTGCGCAATCTGCGTGGCTTCAAAAGCCAGAACCGCCTTGGCGCTGTTCAACGCTTCCCCGCTGAATTTGCCCAGGGTTCGGATTTCTTCCATGGGTAAAAATGTAAAAAGCGCCATGAATCTGGCGACATCTCTGTCATCGGTGTTAATCCAGTATTGATAATAATCATAAGGTGATGTTTTATTCGGATCGAGCCATACCGCGCCATCGGCTGTTTTGCCCATCTTGGCGCCGCTGCTTGTGGTGATCAAAGGAAACGTGATACCGAAAACCGTTTCCTGACGAATTTTCCTGACCAGCTCAATTCCGGCCACGATATTTCCCCATTGATCGCTGCCCCCCATTTGTAACCGGCACCCGTATTGATCAAAAAGCTCCAAAAAATCATAGGCCTGCAAAAGCATATAATTAAACTCAATAAAGTTTAAGCCCTCGTCGGATTCCAAACGGATTTTATAGCTTTCAGCCTTTATCATACGATTAACAGAAAAATGCCTCCCAAAATCTCTTAAGAAAGGAATATATTCGAGCTTGGTCAACCAATCGGCATTATTCAGCATCAATGCCTTGTCCTCTTTGAAATCAAGAAAACGGGAAAGCTGATTTTTAATCCCCATCGCGTTTTGATCCACCATTTCCGGCGTCAGCAGTTTCCGCATCTCCGTCTTCCCGCTCGGATCCCCGACAAGGCCTGTTCCGCCGCCCACAAGCGCGATGGGACGATGCCCATGCCGCTGCATATGAGCCAGCGACATTATCGGGACAAGGCTTCCCACATGAAGGCTGGATGCCGTGGGATCAAACCCGATATAACACGTCGCCTTCCCGGTTTCGAGATACGCCTTTAATTCCGCCTCATGGGTGGTCTGCTCGATAAATCCCCGTTCTCGAAGCACATCAAGTAAATTCGCCATACGGTAACCCTCGATTTGATTTGCCTTAAAATTTCAATCCAACAGTCTCAGCCAATAAATATTTTTAACCCTATCAAAAATAAAATGAAATCTCCAAAATAGAGGCCTTTGCGAAATGTTCAATTTTGTTCAAGTTCAAGGAAGACGAAGATTTTAACCGCAGGAATACTTTGAGTATTTCGAGGATTGAAATCTGAGCCTGACACAAAAATTGGGCAAAAGAGGACTTTTCGCAAAGGCCTCTTATTTGTTGGCGTACTCTACAGCCCGGGTCTCCCGAATCACCGTAACCTTAATCTGCCCCGGGAATGTTAACGACTCTTCTATTTTTTTAGCCACATCTCTGCTGATCAGGGTTGCGTCTTCATCAGATATAATTCCGCTTTCTACAATAACCCTCAACTCTCTTCCGGCTTGAATGGCATAGGCGTTTTTAACGCCTTTAAACGAATGGGCGATATTCTCAAGATCTTCCAATCTTTTTATATAATTTTCAAGAAGTTCTTTACGAGCTCCCGGCCTCGCGCCGGATAATGCGTCTGCCGCCTGAATCAATAAATCATAAACAGAGTTGGGCGGCGTATCTTCATGATGGGCCGCAATCGCATGCTCGACCATGGGTGTTTCGCCGAATTTTTTTGCCAGTTTAGCACCGATGACGGCATGTTGACCCTCAACTTCATGATCGATAGCCTTGCCGATATCATGTAACAAGCCCATGCGTCTCGCCAGCTTGGTGTTGAGACCCAATTCAGATGCCATGATTCCAGCCAAGACGCCCACCTCAACCGAATGCTGCAGGACGTTCTGGGCATAACTGGTTCGAAATTTTAACCGTCCGATATATTTAATCAGTTCATTATGGATGCCGTGAACCCCAAGATCGAATGCCGCCTGTTCCCCGGATTCTTTAATGGTTATATCCACTTCTTTTCCGACTTTTTTGACAATATCTTCGATACGAGCCGGATGAATCCGACCATCCGCTATCAACCGCATCAAAGACAGCCTGGCGACTTCACGCCGTACCGGATTAAACCCTGATAGAATCACCGCCTCAGGTGTATCGTCGATAATCAGATCAATCCCGGTCGCCGCTTCAAGCGCGCGGATATTCCGGCCTTCTCTGCCGATAATCCGCCCTTTCATTTCATCGTTCGGGAGTTCAACCACCGAGACCGTCCGCTCGGCGACGAAATCACCAGCGTATCTTTGTATGGCGGTGGCCATGATCTCCGTGGCTTTTTTGTCTGCCTGCTCTTTTGTTTCGTTCTCTATCCTTTTAATAATCTTGGCGCCTTCATAACGCGCTTCATTCTCCATTGCCCGGATCAGGAGTTCTTTTGCCTGCTCCGCGGTTAAACCTGAAATTTTTTCGAGCTGTTGTTTTTGTTCAGCAATCAGTTCTTGATATTGTTTTTCCTGCCACCCGACTTTTTCCTCTTTTTGGATAACCTTTTTTTCTTTTCGCGACAGCTCACGTTCTCGCTGTTCGAACTGTTCGGTCTTGCGATCGATATGTTCTTCTTTTTGCATCAACCGCCTCTCTCTGTTCTTTAGTTCAGATCGAGTATCTTTGGTCTCCGCATCAAACTCGCTTTTCATTTTGAAAAGTCTGTCTTTAACCTCAAGCTTGGCTTCTTTAATGAGTGTTTCCGATCTCCGTTTGGCATCCTCCAGTATTCGTGACGTTTCTTTTTCAGCGGCTTTAACTTTCTGAGATACGATGAGTCCCTTAACCCAGAAGGCAATTGCAAAACCCACAATAAATGCGATAATGCCTATTAACAGATGATATTCATTCATTATCTTTCTCCCCGGAATTATTTATATTTGGCGTTTGGTAGCCGGCGATCCAATGATCCGATATATCCGGTGGCATTATTTGCAAAAACGCCGAATACCAAACGCCAAACCCTGAACAGATCCGATATGTTACGAATTTATTATCAGCAAATCAATACGTTATCAATGCTGCTAAGGCAGCGTATGCAACCATACAATCAATACCAGATCGAAACGAAATTATCCGCTATGCGAAACGTCTGTTAAAATTTTGTTTTGAATTGGATTGGAATGAGATATTCAGGAGGAAAAGGGCAAGGTTTTCAAGCAGTGTTTCTGAAACGTCCTTTTTCAGATATCCAACATGCTTAAAAATAAACGATTCGTTGCATGAATCCGATAAATCTTTTTATAACCTGCTCTTTTTTCAATTTGAGTTGAACAGGACCCCTGCCACAATGCCGTGTTGGGAGGTCTTTGATCCATAAAAAATAAGTGGGCGCCTCGTAATTTTTTTAGGCTTTTCCGTATAAACGGAACGGCACACCAAAATCAGAGAAAGCTCCCTATTATGGAGTGTTGGGTCAAAGTACATCTTCCAATCACAAACACGGCAGGGGCCACATAATTGTTTGAAACAGCTCAAATACCTTCAAGGTCTTATCGATCCTGGAAAGATCACAGAAGATACCATTATCCGCCATTTTCGGGCGCCATTAAAAAATTATGAGAACCGGGAAATCAAACAACCACCGCAACACAGGATTTACTAGTTAATAAGCTTTAACCATTAACCGCTTCATCGAGTAAATTTATCAAATTTGTCGATCTTTTGGAAATATCTTTCAATAAATCTGAATAACTCTCTTTTAGTTTAATATTTTCATTGGCAATATTAAGCGCAGCTAATATCAAGGTCGCAAGCTTATTGACAGAAGATTTGCTCGAATGCTGGGGCTCAAGCCGGGTCACTTCTTCGACCAGATGATTGGCAACTTCTTTTGCGTTGCTCACACCCGCTTCCGCCTTAAACGTATACGGTTGTCCAAAAAGCTCTATTGTAACGAGTTGTTCCAAGTATAATTTTTCAACCTTTTTTAAAATCGCCCCTTCTGGTCATTAACCCGCATCTGTAATATCTTCAAGCTTTTCCAAAAGGCTATCGATCTTTGACCGAATCAAGGCTCTTTCTTCAGTATAATTGCTCTCCGCCTCAACCTTACCTTGAAGTTCTCCCTCTAACCTCTCAATCTTATTTTTAAGTTCTAAATTCGTCGTTTCAAACGACCTGCAAACATTGATTAGATTTTCAACTTTTGTTTCAATTTCTTCAAATTGTTTTAAAATGAATTCGTTATCCAATCCCACACCTCATTTTTAAGTAAAAAAGATTATAATCTTTTATTCAGTTTAAAGTCAAGATATATTCCTCATCCGGTTGCGCATGATGCCTTCAGCAGTCTGCAAATCCCGTATGGTGTTAACACCCACGGTTTCTTTCCAATCGTCACCCACCAAAACGCCCATAACCTTTTTATTCCGGTAGCCGATTTCAACGATATCCGTCAGGTAAAATTCGCCTTTTACATTGTCCGATTTAATTTCATTTAATGAATCAAATAAAAATTCCTTTTTAATGCAATAGATACCGGTGTTAATTAATTTAACCCTCCGCTGTTCGTCGGTTGCATCCGACTCTTCGACAATACCGGTTAACTCTCTGTTTTCATTAATCAACAATCTTCCATATCCTTTTGGATTTTCTATTTCAACAGCCAAAAGGGAGACATCCCGTCCGGCGCTTACATGGTCATCATAAAGGCGTATCAGTGTATTTTCGGTCAGCAGCGGTACATCACCACATAAAATGATCACTTCATCAACATGACTTGGAATATAAGGAAGTGCGCACAACACCGCATGTCCTGTTCCAAGTTGTTCTTTTTGCAGGGCAAAAAGAACGTCAACCTTTTCAGATACGACTTGGCGAACTTTTTTCGCCTGATGGCCGATAACAAGAATCACGTTGTTCCCCGCAATTTTCCGGGCCGTTTCCGCAACATACAAAACCATAGGTTTTTGTAAAATCTCGTGCAGAACTTTGGCCTTATCCGATTTCATTCGGGTTCCCAAACCAGCGCCGAGTATGATGACCGCCACTTCATTTTTGACATCTTTCATATCATTTCCTTGAATAAAAAAGGGTAAACCTTAGTTGGGTCTACCCTTTCAGACAATAAGCTTCTTTTTTTCGTTTTCTAAAACCGCTCTAGACCAAGCTCTCAATATTCATTAAAATACAAAACGTCTATCTGCTGGTTTCCGCGATCCTTATTCGATGCAGTGCTCTTTCCAGAGCCGCTTTTGCCCGGTTGAAATCGATATCCTCGGACTGGCTTTGGGCCAAACGTTCCTGGGCACGCTCCATGGCCGCCTTGGCACGTTCAACATCAATATCTTTTCGCCTTTCAGCCGACTCTGCCAGCACCGTCACTTTATCCGGCAATGCTTCGGCAAACCCGCCGCTGACAAACACAAATTTTTCAGCGCCTTTGGCATCCGTATAATGCATGACGCCGGTCTTTAAGGTGGTCAGGAAAGGCGTATGGCCGATCAGCACACCAAATTCACCGAGGCTGCCGGGAGCCACCGCTATCTGAACCTCCTCGTCAACGACATATTTTTCAGGGGTAACAACTTCTAGTTTAATATTTCCCGCCATATTATACCCTTATATTTTTAACGTTATGCGGCCTCAGCCATTTTTTGGGCTTTTTCGACAACTTCCTCGATACCGCCCGCCATATAAAATGCCTGCTCCGGGATATCATCATGTTTTCCGTCACAGATCTCCCTGAACGCCCGAACCGTATCTTCGATCTTTACATAACATCCCTTGGTTCCGGTGAACGCTTCGGCCACGTGGAACGGCTGGGATAAGAACCGTTGAATTTTACGCGCCCTCGACACGGTAATTTTATCTTCGTCGGACAATTCTTCCATACCCAAAATAGCAATAATATCCTGCAGTTCTTTATATTTCTGGAGGATCTGCTGGACCTGTCGAGCCGTCTGATAATGTTCATCTCCGATATAAGCGGCATCCAGAATTCTCGACGTCGAATCCAGAGGATCCACTGCGGGATAGATGCCGAGTTCGGCAATCTGACGCGACAAAACCACCGTCCCGTCCAGATGGGCAAATGTGGTTGCAGGGGCCGGGTCTGTCAAGTCGTCCGCCGGCACATACACACATTGGACTGCCGTAATTGAACCTTTGTCTGTGGATGTAATCCGTTCCTGGAGTTCGCCAAGGTCTACGGCCAGCGTCGGCTGGTACCCCACAGCAGAGGGCATGCGTCCCAAAAGGGCTGAAACTTCCGAACCCGCCTGGGTGAAACGAAAGATATTATCGATAAAAATCAAAACATCCTGACCTTCTACATCACGGAAATATTCCGCCGCCGTCAGCGCGGAAAGGGCAACTCGGGCTCTGGCGCCCGGCGGTTCCGTCATCTGACCGTAAATCAAAGCCGCTTTGGGAAGAACCCCGGAATCTTTCATTTCGTGGTAAAGGTCGTTCCCCTCGCGCGTACGCTCACCCACACCGGCAAACACGGAGATACCGCCGTGCTGCATGGCAATATTGTGAACCATTTCCATCATAATAACGGTTTTACCGACACCGGCGCCCCCGAACATCCCCATCTTGCCGCCTCTTGGAAAAGGCACCAGCAGATCGATGACCTTGACACCGGTTTCAAGAACACGAACCGTTACGTCCTGTTCGATAAATTTGGGCGCTTGCCTGTGTATCGGCATCATTTTTTCCTGACTCACCGGTCCGAGTCCGTCAACCGGACGCCCCACAACGTTGAGAACCCGGCCCAGGCCGGCCTCGCCCACCGGCATCATGATATCATTTCCGGTATCTTTTACTTTCTGTCCTCGAACCAGACCGTCGGTGACATCCATGGCGATGGTGCGAACCACATTATCACCCAGGTGCTGCGCAACCTCCACGATCAGGTTGTCCGGCTCATCGTTGATGGCAGGGTTCGAAATGGCCAGTGCCGTATAAATGGACGGCAGATTTCCCTGCTCAAACTCCACGTCGACGACGGGCCCCATAACCTGAGTAATCTTTCCTATATTTTCTCCCATCTAAAGACCTCCTGTTGAAATGCGGTATTTTATTTTATTAAGTGTCCATTCATAAATGGTCTTTTTGTCCAATTTGTGCGTATTAGCCTTTAAGCGCTTCGGCACCGCCGACGATATCCATCAACTCCGCGGTAATTGCCGCCTGTCGAGCCTTGTTATATACCAGCGTGAGATTTTCAATCATATCTTTACAGGCCTTGGTGGCATTATCCATGGCAGCCATTCTGGCGGCATGTTCACTGGTGGACGTTTCCAGCAAGGCGCTGTACAACTGTACATATACATTTTTCGGAAGCAACTCTCCCAACAGTTCCTGGGGGGAGGGTTCGCAAATATGTTCGGCGAGATACGGTGTTTCTTCTGTTTCGGCCGCTTCCTCGGCCGGCGTTATGGGGAGTATCGGAAGCACCTGTTTGAGCACCGGAACCTGCCTGCCCATGCCCATGAACTCAGAATAAACGATGTAAACCTCGTCATAGGTTTTGTCTAAAAACCCCTGGATCAATTTCTGACCGCTGGTGGCCGCCACATTAAATCCGAACCTGCCGCCCACGACCCCGATGTGTTCGCTGACAATTTCAAATTTATTTTTCCGGCACCAATCGCGTCCCTTTTTCCCGAAAACGGTGAATGCCACATCGATGCCCTGTTCTTCTTTTTCCTTTTTTAGCGCTTTTGCTTTTGATATGATGTTCGCGTTAAAACCGCCGCATAAACCGCGATCAGACGTACATAGAACAATATGTACCTTTTCCACTTCTTCACGAACCTCCAGCAAAGGGTTGGTTTCCTCCCCGGCTTTTTCGGCAAGGCTCCCCAGGACCTCGGCAAACTTGGCGGAATAGGGGCGAAACCCCTCCATACTTGTCTGAGCGCCGCGCAGCTTTGACGCCGCAACCATGTTCATGGCTTTGGTGATCTGCTGGGTTTTTTTAACTGCTGATATTTTTGTTTTAACGTCCTTTAATGTCGCCATAGACTTTAACCCTTATCGCATTTTATTGAGATTGTTGGTCAATCTTTCAGCCGATGATGCACGGTCGTCCCGGTTATTTAATGGTATCCTGGAATTCCGCGTCATATGCCGTCAGGGCTTCGGTCATCTGCTTTTCTATTTCTTCGGTGAACTCGAGTGTTTCTTTCAGGTTTTCAAAAATCTGCGGATATCTGTCCTCAAGAAACGGATAAAGTCCCGCCTCGTATTTGGCCAGCACATTCACCGGATATTTATCCAAAAATCCCTTTGTTCCCGCAAAAAGGATCGACACCTGTTTTTCCATGGGCAGCGGCTGATACTGAGGTTGCTTCAAAATTTCAACCAGTCGCTCGCCACGGGTCAACTGCCGCTGCGTGGCTTTGTCGAGATCGCTCCCAAAAGCGGCAAACGCTTCAAGCTCCCGATATTGCGCCATATCCAGCCGCAGTGTACCGGCAACCTGTTTCATGGCCTTCACCTGTGCAGCGCCGCCCACGCGGGAAACAGACAGCCCCACATTGATGGACGGCCGAACACCGGCAAAAAAGAGGGCGGGTTCAAGATATATCTGCCCGTCGGTAATGGAGATAACATTGGTGGGGATATAGGCGGAAACGTCGCCGGCCTGAGTTTCGATAATCGGCAGAGCGGTCAAAGACCCTGCGCCGAGTTCATCGTTCAGTTTCGCGGCACGCTCAAGCAGACGAGAGTGGTTGTAGAAAATGTCTCCCGGATAAGCTTCACGTCCCGGAGGCCGCCTCAGGAGAAGAGAAACCTGGCGATATGCTGCGGCCTGTTTGGACAAATCATCATAGATGATCAAGGCGTGTTGTTTGTTGTCCCTGAAATATTCCCCCATGGCGCAACCGGCATACGGCGCAACATACTGCAAGGTCGCCGGATCACTGGCGCATGCGGATACAATGGTGGTGTATTCCATGGCGCCGTGTTTTTCCAAAACCGCATGGACTTGGGCAACCGTCGATTGTTTCTGGCCGCAGGCCACGTAAATGCAATAAATGTCCGTATCCTTTTGAGCGATAATGGCATCCACGGCAGCAGCAGTTTTACCGATCTGACGGTCGCCGATGATCAATTCACGCTGCCCCCGTCCCACCGGCGTCATCGCATCGATGGCTTTCAGGCCGGTGTAACACGGTTCGTGAACGCTCTTTCTCTGGATAACGCCCGGCGCAACCATTTCGACTCTTCTGAATTCTTTGGCTTCGATGGGTCCTTTGCCGTCCAGCGGTTCGCCCACCGCAGAAACAACGCGGCCGACAACCGCTTCACCCACCGGAACCTGGGCGATTCTGCCGGTGCGCTTAACGATGTCTCCTTCTTTGATATGAATGTCTTCGCCCATGATGGCGACACCCACGTTATCCTCTTCGAGATTCAACACCAGCCCCAGAATGCCGCCCGGGAATTCAACGAGTTCCAGAGCCATGACTTTCTCTAAACCATACACCCTGGCGATACCGTCACCCACGGATAACACCGTCCCGGTTTCACTCAACTCTACTTTCTTGTCATAATCCGTAATCTGCTCTTTAATGATTTGACTTATTTCTTCGGCTCTTAGTTCCATTATATGCTCTCACCCCTTTTTAAAGATTCTCTCATATTGAGTAATTGTGATTTGATGCTACCGTCCAGTACCAGATCTCCTATTCTTGAAACAATCCCTCCGACAAGGCCGGGATCCTGTTCCACTTGCAGGATAATATCCTTACCTGTCCTTTTAGACAGAGTTGTACGGATCTTCTCAACGGTCTCGGATGAGAGTTCTGAAGCCGAGACCAGGCTGGCTCGCAACACTCCTTTAAGCTCGTCTGCCAGCTTCTGATAAAAGTCATTGATGTCACTTAGAAAATCAAATCGCCCTTTATCAAACAGCAACAGAAGAAATGATGCAACGACCTTGGAGATCCCCACTTTGTCCACAACCGTCTCCAAGACCTTCTTCCGGCCCGCGGCACCATAAAGGGGATTGCCGATGGCCTGTTCAAGCGCTTTTTCTCCGGATATCATTTTGGCGAATCCATCGAGTTCTTTCCCGTAGGTTTCAGCTTGGCCGTCCTCTTTACCGATAATCAAAAGTGCTTTGGCATATCGCCGTGCAATGGTTAAATTTTTCACGATGCCACCACCTTATCTAAATATTCATCCACCAGCTTTTCCTGGTCCTTGGCCGTAATTTTGCTTACGATGATCTCTTCTGATTTTTGCAGCGCTTTTTCCAGCACTTCTTGCTGAAGTTCCAATTTCGCCCGTTTGAACTCATGTTCAATGTTGCGGCGGGCCTGTTCTTCCAATTTTTCAGCGGCTTGCTTCGCCTCTTCGATAATTCTCGCTTTGGCTTCATTTCCCTGTCGAATATAATCCTCGATCAGTTTTTCAGCTTCTTGTTCCAGATGTGAAAATTTTTCATTGTACGCCGCCAACTGGTCTTCCGCCGCCTTTTTCTTTTCTTCAAGTTCGTCGAGTTGATCTTTGATCCCTTTAATTCTGGAACTTAATGCCTGGGATACCGGCTTTTTTAACAGAAGAAACAGACCAATGGCCAACACTGCAAAATTCATGACCTTATACGTATCCGTCGCCGCCCATCCTTTTGACTCGGTTTCGTGTTCCGACGAGGCTGCAGCCGATATTCCGGTATAACACAAGAAAAGCATTGCCATGACCACCAGCAGAATCGATCCTTTTCTGATGATCTGCCGCTTTTCGCTATTTTTAAGCCATCTTTCACGACCCAGGTTCATTAAACAGCCCTCCCCAAAATTTTTTCACTGATGGCGTTCGCAAAGGTGTCGATTTCCTTGTTTAGAGATTCTCTAACATTCTGCGCTTCCTTTGTGATATTTTCGCGAACTTCCGCAAGATTTGCCTGTGCCTTTTGGTTGATCTGCTCTATAATTCTTTTTTCTTCCTCGGCGCCCGCTTTCACCAGGACTTCTTTTTCATTCAACCCCCTGGCTCTGGCATCTTTGATGCCTGCCAGATAGGCCTCGTCTTTTTCTGCCGTATCTTCATTGAGTTTTTCGATATTCTGTTCTAAACTTGTAATTTTTTCCTTTCGCTGAATGAGTATATTCCGAATCGGTTTGTATAAAATGATATTTAATACCCATATGATAATGAGGAAATTGGCGATTTGAACAAAAAGCGACACATCCGGAATAACCGATATTGAACTGCCAGCGCCGAATGCAACACCTGCGAACAATACAAGCAACGCCGCTTCAAATAGTGCTAAAACAGCATAATGTCTCAGGTTTATACCGGAAATTTTCATATAAGGATCCTCCATCGCAAAAACCTGCAACCCTAACTTATTAAATGATTTTTTTAAGAATAAAGCGCCATCCACCTATGTTTTTAACTCGGCGGTCTATAACATCAGCCATTGAGGTTGTCAAAGGTTTTTTTTAATTTTCGACCGGCTTTATTATTTCTCATACGACCTATTTCAGCGAGATGGCAATCTTCATGCTTTCATGGAACAATTTCCATTAAATATAACGCCGGATTGAATCGAAACCGCTCGAGACTGAATATCTCCCTCGATACGTGCCGGCGGGTAAATCTCGATTCTCGTTCGCGCTTCGATCTTACCGTTAACCTTGCCTCTTATGATGGCGATGTTAACCATGATATCCCCTTGAACTTCGGCGGTTTCCCCGATGATCACCGTCCCGTCGAAACTGGAAATTTTCCCGTTGACACTCCCTTCCAGCCGGACCGTATCTTTGAACTCGATCGTTCCTTCAACGGCGGTGCCCGGCCCAAGCAACATGGTTAACGCATCAGATGTTTTTGACTTTGTCATAGCTCCCTCCGAGTTAACATAACGAAAAGGTCTTGAAGCACTTGGCTTTAAGCCTCAATTTGACGAGTGGAATAACGGCGTTAATGGGTTTGAGGAGATTACCAATGGATAGAAGTGGTTTCAAAACCTCCCCTCGGGCTCAATCAGCCAAAGGCGGACAAGTCTCTGTGTTGGACTGAGACGTCCAATCCTCGAAATATTCCCGATATTCCTGCGGTCGGCCGCCTCAGTCCGCCTTTTTATCCCGCAGGTTTTAGCGGGGGACCTTAAACCCGATTGAAGGTTTTGAAACCACTTCTAATAATTTACCTTGAAATTATTCTCCCGGAAAACGCCTCATGCTGATGTTCATCAAGAGTGCGACACAGATCAATGTGGTCAGCACCGATGAACCGCCATAACTGATAAACGGCAGCGTCACACCGACAATGGGCATCAAACCCATTGTCATGGCGATATTGATGAAAACCTGCCAGAAGATCATTGCCGTCGCACCGACGGCGAGAATGGTGCCAAAGGGTTCTCGGCATCGATATGCGATGTTCAACCCCCAGATGATTAAAATCAAGAATAAACATAAAAGGATAACCGATCCGATAAATCCCCATTCTTCGGCTAAAACGGAAAAAATGAAATCCGTATGTTGCTCCGGCAAAAATGCGAGCGCGTTTTGGGTGCCTTGTAAAAATCCCTTGCCGGAAATCATCCCTGAACCAATGGCGATTTTGGATTGTATGATATGATATCCGGCGCCGAGGGGATCACGGTCCGGGTTTAAAAAAGTCAGAATCCGCCGCTTCTGATATTCTTTCAAAAAAAACCAGACCAAAGGAACTGCCGTCGCGCAAGAAGTGACGATGCACAGCAGTGAACGTCTCTCGATTTTGACAAAAACAGTCATTGAGCCGGCAATCAAAAGCACGATAACAGCCGTACCCAAATCCGGTTGTTTAACGATTAGAATAAACGGAATGACCGCCAGAACAAACGGGGTGAAAAGTTCCCGTAAATTTAACCCCCCGATATTGGCCAGCCTTGAATAATATCTTGCAAGAATGATGATCACGGCAATTTTAGCAAGTTCCGACGGTTGAATCGAAACCGGGCCGAACACAATCCAGCGCCGCGCCCCTGCAACATATTTGCCGAATATCAAAACATATATTAAAAGACAGACACATGCGATATAGATGACGGGTGCCCATCGGTCCAACAACCTGTAATTGAAAAAAAGAGAAAATACAATGACGCCCAATCCGATGCAGTACCAGATCATTTGTTTGAAATACAGTATTTTCTGCGGGGCCGCCGTAGATGACGTCACTGCGCTGTAAAGTGTCAAAAGCCCTATAACAGCGAGCAGAAAGGTCAGCCCGAGCAACCCCCAATCAAAATATTTAACAAACCGGCGATCGATCATTTCAAACTTGCTCCATGATATTAGAAGCCGTCTCAAAATTAGGATTTTCGTTCGAGATCAAGGCGAGGCCGAGAATCAACCCGCAGGCATACTCAAGTATGTCGAGGCTTTGATACGAGGGCTCAACGCCGATATCGGACGAAAAGACTATTTTGAGATAGCTTCTGATCATTCTTTGCGGGCCACCTTCCGCTTATCGGTGCTGAGATTTTCCGGGTGGCCCAGATAGGTTTCTATGATCTCCTTTGCAATGGGGGCCGCCGCAGATGATCCGTGACCGCCATGCTCTATTATCACGGAAACCGCTATTTTAGGATTATCAGACGGGGCATAAGCGACAAACCATGCATGGGGCTCGAATTGATTCGACGGTTCTTTTTTAGATACATTACGCTCATTGCTGCGGCCGACGATTTGAGAAGTACCGGTTTTCCCGCTGATGTCAATCCCCTCGATGTGGGCCGCCCGCCACGCGGTGCCTTTTGGATTATTGACGACCTCCTTCAGGCCTTCTTTTATAATTTCCAAATTTTGCCGGCTCACGGGAAGTTTGCCGACCAGTTGAGGTTTGCTTTCAAGAACGACCGCCCCTCCCGGCACGCGGACGGATTTGAGGATCAAAGGTTTATACAGCTTTCCGCCGTTGCCCACCGCTGATATCAAAGCAAGCATCTGAAGTGGGGTGGCCAGATCATATCCCTGTCCAATGGCCACCGATAGCGTTTCTCCACCCTGCCAGTCGACACCCATCCGACGTTTCTTCCACTGCGAGGACGGAATAAGCCCTTTTGCTTCGTGGTCCAGGTTGATTCGCGTCGGAGATCCCAGACCGCAAGCCACAGCATACATGGCCAGGCGATCGACCCCCAGCTTTTGCCCGACCTGATAGAAAAAAACGTCACAGGATTGGGCCAATGCTTCAATCACGTTGACGTCGCCGTGTCCGGAATGTTTCCAGCATCTGTACACCCGATTTCCATATTTATAATATCCGGGACAAAAAAAGGTCGTATCCTTATCGATAACCCCCTCCTCGAGCCCGGCCATTGCGGTTACAATCTTAAAGGTGGACCCCGGAGGATACTCACCCTGAACCACTTTGTTTTCCAAGGGTCTTAACGGGTTGGAAACGAGAGCGTCCCATTGTTCATGAGACATGCCGTCGACAAATGTATTCGGGTCAAATGAAGGAGAGCTTGCCAAGGCAAGGATTTGACCGGTTTGCGGGTCCATGACCGTCACGGCGCCTGCTTTGCCTTTTAATAGCGCCTCAGCGGTTTTCTGAACATTGAGATCAATGGTCAGATAGATGTTTTTCCCCGGCTGTGCATCGACGGTTTTCAAAACCCTGACCACTTGCCCCATGACATTGACTTCGACTTGTCGTCCCCCTCTCTTCCCCTGTAAAAATGGCTCAAATGTTTTTTCAGCACCGAATTTTCCGATATAATCGCCTACCGAGTACCCCGGATAATCCCCTGAACTCAATTCATCAGGGTTTATTTCACTCAAATATCCGATGAGGTGAGCAGCCGTCTTTTGCTCGATATAATGCCTGCGTGGTTTCACATCGACAAAAACGCCGGGAAGATCGAATTTTCGCACTTCGATGGCTGCCAAAGCATCTCTCCCGATATCTTTTTTCAAAAGTATCGGTTTATAGGATGAAACCGTTTTGCTGCTTTCGATCTTTGACATGAGTTCGGATTCGGGAACACCGATATATTTTGACAATTTCTCGACGGTCTTTTCCACAGGCTTTGCATCTTTTAGCACAATATTCAGATCGAAGGACGGGCGATTATCAACCAGCAAATTGCCGTTACGATCATAGATTAAGCCCCTGGATGGATTTGTGCTTTGCAGGCGAATACAATTATTTTCCGAAAGCCGCCGAAGTTCCTCGCCTTGAATCACCTGTAGATAAAACAAGCGAACAAAAAGTATAAAAAAGGCGCCGGCAATACAAAATGCGATTCGAACCAATCGCTGTTTGTAAAAATCCTGATCCGCAGTTTTTAAATACTTAGTCAAAGGGGTCCTCGTGCCTTCAGGTTTTTTGTGCAAACATTTTTTTGGTCCATCGATCCCACCGTCGATGCAAATAATTAAACAACATGAGAAAAAAAGGACCGGTAAACACGGCCCATAAAACCTGTACCACCACCGTGTTTATCATTATTTGAGAGATCTGTAAATTCTGTTCGAACATGGCATCGGCGCCAATGAATATCAAGTTCTCCATAAATACACCGACGGCAACCACAAACGGCAATAGAAAGCTGTCGCCGACATGAAGAAAAGTAATTGCCCAGCGCACACTCAAAAACAGCCAGAAATAGGCCGTTAAATAGAGTCCAAAGGGTCCGCCGGAAATATTGTCCATTAAAAAGCCAAAAACAAGTATCATCACCGTGCCTTCGCGAACGGGTCGAAAAATGCTTAAATAAAGGACAAGGGGCGTCAACAAGTCATAGAATCTTTCGAATACCGGAATATGGGGCATGACCGTCGTCTGAATGACGATCAAAAACAGGCCGATGCAAATATTCAAAAAGTGCTTCATCGCGAAGGCTCAAAATGTTTTTTCTGGTCTAAAACCACGAGAACCTCTTCAAGTTTCTCAAAATCGACATATGGCCTGACGGTCACTTCCTGAAAAATCCCTGCCTTGGGTTTGAAAACGCCCGAGACCTGACCCACGACAAGACCTTTGGGGAAAACACCGTCCAGGCCCGATGACACAACGATGTCACCGACCGAGATATCATGCTTACGCAAGACATACTTGAAAATCAATGCGCCTGCGGCATCTCCTTTGATGATACCCCGCGACCTGTCGTTTTGAACCAATGCATCGACGGCGCTGTTGGGGTCAATGATCAGCAATACCTTGGAATAATGGGAAGACACCTCTGTGATCTGTCCTGCAATCCCTTTGGGAACCACCACGGCCATACCTCTTTTCACGCCGTCTTCTTTGCCTTTATCAATGAGAATTGTTTTAAACCAGGGGGAAGGATCCGTCCCGATAACCTCGGCGGAAAGAGCAGGATCGGTCATTGTCTTCTTAAAATTCAGCAGACTGCGAAGACGGGAATTGGAAAGTGTAATTTCTTTATACCGGATATTTTTTTCAAAGGATTTGTCCAACGCTTTTTTTAAGGCATCATTTTCTTCTGCAATATGAACCAACAAAAAATAATGGTGCCAGATGTCCCTTAAAAAACGAATGGAATTACTGGAAGCCTTCTGAAAAGGGGCAATCACCGAAACAGCGATCCGTCCGGGTCTATAATAAGAAATGTAACGGCGATTGAAAACAGATAGAAGTATGATATTGACGGCCATCATCGCGATCACGCCAACAATCATTACCATCTTTTTCGAAAACATAAAACTATGGGATTACAACTTGCTTGAGGATTTCAATGCTATCCAGAGCAGCACCGGAGCCGAGCGCCACCGTTAGCAAAGGATCCTCGGTTATCGTTATGGGAAGGCTGGTTTCTTCCCTCAAAAGCTTGTCCAGATTTTTTAACAGCGCGCCGCCGCCCGTCAGCACAATTCCCCTGTCGACGATATCGGCGGCCAATTCGGGAGGTGTTTGTTCCAAGGCTATTTTGACGGTCTCTACGATGGCATCTATCTGCTCGGAAATCGCGACTCGAATCTCTTCCGAATCAATGGCCAAAATCTTGGGAATACCTGATGCAAGGTCTCTGCCCTTGACCTCTATGGTTTCCAGGTCCTGGGGTTCCGGATATGCGTTCCCAATGGTCGTTTTGATAATTTCAGCGGTTCGCTCACCGATCAACAGATTATATTTACGCTTGATATACTGAATTATGGCGGCATCCATTTTATTGCCGGCCACCCGAATGGATCGACTGTAAACAATACCCGCCAGAGATATCACCGCAACTTCAGTGGTGCCTCCCCCGATATCCACCACCATATTGCACACGGGTTCGGTAATGGGAAGCCCTGATCCGATGGCCGCCGCCATGGGTTCTTCAATTAAAAATACTTCGCGGGCCCCCGCAGATTCGGCCGATTCTTTGACGGCACGTTTTTCAACCTGTGTAATCCCCGACGGGACGGCGATCACAATCCTCGGACGAACAAACGTTCTCCTGTTGTGAACTTTGTGAATAAAATGACGAAGCATCGCCTCGGTTACCTCGAAATCAGCGATAACCCCGTCACGCATGGGTCGAATCGCAACGATATGGCCGGGTGTTCTCCCCAGCATATTTTTAGCCTCGAGACCAACCGCCAGAACGCGGTTTTTCATGCGATCGTCCGTTCGAACCGCAACAACCGAGGGTTCATTCAATACGATGCCTTTTCCTTTGACATAGACAAGGGTATTTGCCGTACCCAGATCGATGGCCAAATCACTTGAAAAAGCACCCAATATCTTATCTAAAAATAGCGCCATACCCCCCCTTCTTCACACGTTGAAAGTAAACATCCCTCTTTTGCCTTTGCTTTTGCAAGCTCTCAGCCGAATACCGCTATTAAAAAAATTAAAATTATCAAAATTATTTTATAATAACAAGAAAATTATCCATACGCTTTTAATTTGAGAAATGATACCAAATTTGGATCAAGCAATAATTATGCCAAAACATATCAGGAGGATTCGCCAGTAACGAAATTTTCCATAACGGCATCATGCAATATCGGTCTGAAAGCTTTTATTCGATTATTGTCCCGTGACGGATGGACGCGATTGGTGAACAGAATCACCGTGATATTACGATCAAGATCCATCCAGAAAGACGTACCGGTAAACCCGAGATGTCCGATGGTCCTTTTTGAAAAAAACCGGCCGCAACTCGGGGCCATCAAAGACGGGGTATCGAAACCGAGCGCGCGACCGGTATGTTTATCTCGACTTAAAAAGCACCGGGTTAACTCACTGTCAAATATTTTTGCTGCGGCATCCCTTCTATAGCCGGCTGAAAGGTCAGACAGAAGATAAAAAACATCCTCGGCGGTCCCGAAAAGACCGGCATGCCCGTCAATGCCACCCACCGAATATGCATTGTCGTCATGGACAACCCCTTCCAACAAGAAGCCCCGCCATGGACACCTCTCGGTTGCGGCAAATTTTGATCGCTGAGGCTTTACATCAACCGGTACGAAAAACAGATGCTTCAGATTCAAGGGCCGGCATATGTTTTCCATGACAAAATGATCCAGCCGGATTCCGGATACGGTTTCGACGACCCAGCACAAGACCATAAAACCCAGATCACTGTATACGACCTGCCGGCCGGGCGGATGGACCAGCGGTTCTTTGACCAACAATTCCCTTAGCGCATCTTTTCTTTTCCGGGGGTCAAGGTTTTGCAACCGTTTATAATAAGGACGATAATCCGGAAATCCTGAATTATGATAGAGCAAATGTTCAATCCGAATCTTCGCTTTGTCGGTGTTTTTAAACGCGGGCAAAATAGCGCCCAGATTCTCTTTTAAGGTCAGATCGGATCGTTGAATCAGTATCATGACGGATAGGGTTGTGGCCAGTGGTTTTGTCAACGACGCCAAGTCAAAAATCGTTTCTTTTGTCACCGGGCTGCCGGAAAATAGATTCTCGACACCATAAGCCTTAAAAAACACAACGTCGCCGCCCACCGAGACCAAAAGGACCCCGCCGGGAAATACATTGCCGGAAACAGCCTCTTTCATCAGGCCGTCAATGTCCTTTTCATGTAACATAAAGCCGCTTTTTCCCGGCATCCAAAGTTGCATCCTGTCCCAAGGGAACGGTCAGGTTCGTCTCTCCGTGGCCGATGTCAAAACCGGCCAAAATTGGGATGTCCGCATCATGAAATATATTGTCAAAAATTTCAACAATCTCGTTTAGTTGACCGCATTTTTTAAAAGCGCCCAGGATCAGGCCGGCCATGCCGTTAAAACATCCGGCCAATTTCATCTGTGTCAACATTCTGTCGATTCGATATGTCATTTCTCCCACATCTTCAAGGAGCAGGATCTTTCCCTTAAAATTCGTAGCATAAGGCGTTCCCACAAGATGGCACAGCGTTGTCAGGTTTCCCCCGCATAGAATTCCCGAACTTATACCGGACTTGATCGTTTTCCCTTCTTCAGGAACCAGCTCAAGGGGCCCGTCGGATGTCAGGGCCGTTCTCATGGACGAGATGGTCTTTTCAGTGGCACCCGCCAGGCTCGTCACCATGGGCCCGTGAAAGGTGACCAGGCTGCACTGCTCATACAGCATGGTCAACAGTGCCGAGACGTCGCTGAATCCCATAAAGATTTTCGGATGCAGTTGAATGGTCTGATAATCGAGAAGCGGCAGTATGCGCATGCTCCCATATCCGCCCCGGGCGCATACAATCGCCTGAACGGATGGATCGGCAAACAGGCGATTCATCTGATCCGCCCGCTGGGCGTCGGTTCCGGCCAAAAATCCATGTTGTTGAAAAATACTTTCATCATAAAATATGCGAAACCCCATGGTTTCCAGAACCGCTTTTCCCCGCACGAATTTTTCCGGATTGAACGGACCGGCCGGCGCAACAATACCGATGGTATCGCCCGTTTTCAAACACGGGGGTCTGATCGATTTTTTTTTCAAAATGGCCATTCACTGAATAAAACGTGCTTTTTGTGCAATCGTCAACAAAATTTTAGAAGCCATCTCAAAAAAGTCTTTTCGCCCGATATCGGCGTTGAGTCCTCGTATCAAGTCCTCGACATACTTGAGTATGCCTGTGGGTTGATCCTCGGCCCCGTCTTCCGTCTTCACCTGAAGGCTACGCCGGACAAGTGATCTCGACCGAAAATCCTAATTTTGGGATCGCTTCTAATTATATTCGTAAAATTGCATAATGATTCTTTTAAACACAAAAATGACGATCACGCATAATATTTGAAATGAACATCGACCGATTGAATTTTACACCGGGATTCAGGTCATATCTTGACATCGTATTTTTGAAGTGTTACTCATCTTTTTAATGGCTGGACGAGTCGGGGCGTGGCGCAGTCTGGAAGCGCACTTGAATGGGGTTCAAGGGGTCGGAGGTTCAAATCCTCTCGCCCCGACC
>CAZQAF010000064.1:0-19848 GCA_964591175.1 uncultured Desulfobacteraceae bacterium
GCAGTGGCTTTCTTTGCAGTGGTCTTCTTTGCAGCAGTCTTTTTGGCCGGCGCCGCTTTTTTCGGGGCTTGAAGCTTATCGGCATCCTGGATAATCTTTTCTACTTTTTTAGAGATCGTATCAAGCGACTTGGACAAAGTCTTCAATTGAGTGGTGATCTTCTTCATTTAATTTCCCTCCTTGATTGATGTAATTTGACGAAGTTCTTAATACTTTTAACTTTTCTATCTGTATATTATGGAAAAGTCAACAAAATCTATAGAAAAAAATTAAAAAAGCGCCTCAGGTATTGACAATCATATTTCCCTTGTGAAAGATAAAGTTTCCTGATCAATGTTTCAAAAGGTATAAAAGAGATGAATCGACGCATCATATATGAAAAAGAACTTAATCCTTCCCAACTGGAAGCCGTCCGTTTTAATAGAGGTCCTCTGCTTGTTATTGCAGGCGCCGGAAGCGGCAAGACAAGAACGCTGACGTATCGCGTCGCCCGACTGGTGGATGAAGGTGTTTTGCCGGGATCTATACTTCTATTGACGTTTACCCGAAAATCGGCCCAGGAAATGCTGAAAAGGGCCGCACGATTGCTCGATGACAGATGTCAAAACGTCGCCGGTGGAACGTTTCATTCTTTTGCCTATGCTGTTTTGCGAAGATATGCGGTTAAAGTGGGATTTGAAAATGGATTTTCGATCATTGATCGTTCGGATGCCGAAGACCTTGTCGGTATGCTGAGAAAAGAATACACGGGGTTATCAACCCATGGCGCTCTTCCCAAAAAACAGACCCTGACAAATATTTTCAGCAGAGCGGCCAATAAAAATCTGTCCGTTGAAGAGATCGTAGAAAACGACTATCCTCATTTTTTAAGATATATGGAGGTAATTCGTACCCTATCGAAAGCATATCGGAGACAAAAAGTCGAACATCGCTTCATGGACTACGACGATCTTTTGATATATTTGAAAATGCTTTTAAATGAACACCCGGATATTCGCGATAAAACCTGTGGCGCTTATCAGTATTTAATGGTTGACGAATACCAGGACACCAACAAAATTCAAGCTGATATTGTAAATCTTCTTGCAGGTAAACATCAAAATATCATGGTCGTCGGAGATGATTCTCAAAGCATCTATGCATTTCGCGGTGCGAATTTTGAAAACATCATGCGGTTTCCCGATATATTCCCGGGAACCCGGATCATCCGCCTGGAAGAAAACTATCGAAGTACAGAACCTATTTTGAAACTTACCAATGTTATCATCGATCGGGCAGTCCGGAAATATTCGAAAATTCTTTTTACACGCAAACCCGGCGGAACATTGCCTTTGCTGATAAAAGCCCAAAGTGAAAACCGTCAGTCGCGATTTTTGATTGAAAAAATACTTGAGCTTCATCGCAGCGGCGTGCCTTTGAATCAGATCGCCGTGCTTTTTCGGGCAAGTTTTCATTCTTTTGATCTCGAAATAGAACTGAGTCGGGAAGGAATTCCTTTTATCAAAGTTGGGGGAGGTAAATTTATTGAATCCGCACATATTAAAGATGTTCTTGCGCATCTCAAGGTGATTTTCAATCCATATGACCGGATCAGTTGGTACAGAATACTGCTGCTCCTGGATCGCATCGGCCCCAAGACCGCACTCGATATTTACGAAACAATTTCAGCTGTAAATTCAGGATGCGCAGGATTTGTTCAATCTTCGTTTAAAACCTCCCGTTCCGAGGGCCTGGACACCCTCAAACGCCTTTTTTCCGATATTGATGCCGAATCTATGTCTGTTGCCCAATTGGGTGAAGCGGTGGTTCGGTATTATCTTCCCATATTAAGAAAGAAATATGATGATCATCCGAAGCGGGCTAGAGATCTTGAACATCTTGTGGTCATAATGGAGCGCTATGAACAACTGGAGTCTTTTTTAACCGACATGGCCCTGGAACCTCCGAATACGAGCTTAAACGACGCCGAATTCTCAGACACTTCAAATGATAAGCGACTCGTTCTATCAACCGTCCATTCCGCAAAAGGACTCGAATGGCATACGGTTTTTATTATCTGGGCGCTGGACGGGCGGTTCCCGTCGATACACGCCGTCCATGACGAGCAAGACCTCGAGGAAGAGTTGCGACTCATGTATGTCGCGGCAACACGCGCCAGGGAGAATCTTTTTTTTACATATCCTGTCCAGATTTATGACCGGATATCGGGGATGGTTTTAAACCGGCCCTGCCGCTTTATAGACAATATTCCGGACGATATTTTGCCTAAGCTGAGCGATTGAAGAGTTCTTTGCAGCCATAACAAATTTATTTCAATGTTTTTCATTGATTCTTGCAAAACAAACCGGGTGCTTTGCACCCGGAAGCAAGTTCAACGTCGAAAGTACTGATGCGCTTTTGAATTTTCGGACGAAGGCCGAAAATTCAAGCCACCTGCTTCGCAGGTGGTAGTTGACACAAAATCCACAGCATGATATGTGCCCGCCTAACATTGTTGCCTCTTGGGGTTATATTTTTATTTTCTCTGTCATAACAATATAATAGGAATTAATGGCTTCGCACCAGTCGGAATAATGGAATGACTCAAGGGTATATTGTTCTCATTATCGGTTACATTTTCGGTTTTTACATGGCCTGGAATATCGGCGCCAATGATGTGGCCAATGCCATGGCCTCATCTGTGGGAGCGAAGGCAATTACAATTCGCCAGGCCATATTTCTTGCAGCAATTTTAAATATCCTGGGGGCCGTTTTTGTCGGTTCCCATGTCACCGACACCATTCGCAAAGGGATTGTGTCGACGGAAATTATGACCGATCCTCATATTGCCCTTATCGGCGCTCTTTCCGCCCTTCTTGCTGCTGCCCTCTGGGTGAGTTTTGCCACCTGGAAATCACTTCCGGTCTCCACCACCCATTCCATTGTGGGCGCCATGATCGGATTTGGAATTATGGCCGGTGGATTTAACGTCATTAATTGGGGTAACCTCTTGGCTGTTGTTCTTAGCTGGATCATTTCGCCTTTTTTTAGCATCGTTATCGCCTTTGTCGTTTTTAAAATCATCGTAAGATTGATCCTCTCCAGAAAGAACAGCTTCGAACAAGCACTGAGGCTGTCTCCTTTTTTTATTGGTATAACATTGTTTGTGGTTGTGTTATCGTTTCTGTTTAAGACGCCCCTCGGGGAAAAATTGGCCCTGGGACCCCAGGCAGCACTGGCCTATGCTGTTTTAGTGTCGGCGCTGCTTGGATTCGGCGCAACCGCCTTGATAAAACTTTCAGTGACAGACATTACATCAGGTGCTGAAGAGATCTTTAAGAAAATTCAGGTGGGAACCGCTTGCTATGTCGCATTGGCACAAGGAGCCAATGATGTGGCCAATGCCATCGGCCCTCTGGCGGTCATTTATTTTTTGGTTAAAACCGGCAATGTGGGTGCCAAAGTGCCGGTGCCCATTTTTCTACTCCTCTTCGGTGGCATCGGGATTGCCTGCGGGATTGCCATGGCCGGCCATCGCGTTATGGAAACCATGGGGGAAAAAATAACCACACTCAGCAATACCCGCGGTTTTTCTGTTGAGTTTGCGGCCGCAACAACAGTCCTTGTCGCTTCTAAAATGGGTTTGCCGGTATCCACCACCCATGCCGCAGTGGGCGGCGTGCTTGGGGTCGGCCTTGCCCGGGGAATCGAGGCTGTTAATTTTGGCATTGTTTACAAGATTATGGTATACTGGATACTCACCGTGCCCGCGGCAGCATTAACCAGTATGGTCATTTTTAAAATGCTTCACCTCATTTTTTAAAGGAGCCGGTAATGCGCATTCCATTTTTCTCTATGTTCATGACATCACCGTTTGAAGGCCTTCAGGAACATGCCGAAAAGGTAAAAGAATGTGCCTGGGCGTTTCAACAGGCCATCGAATGTCATCTTGCAGATAAATGCCGGACATTCGAAGAATTCAGACAGGAAGTGATTCAACTGGAAAGAGAAGCCGATACGATCAAGCGCCGGATTCGCGGCCATCTTCCCAAAGGGACCTTGATGCCGGTCTATAATTTTCTGCTGTTTAGGTATTTAAGGGAACAGGACCAGGTGATTGATTCAGTTGAAGATGCTCTGGACTGGATTTCTTTCCGGAGCGAACCGGGAATTCCTGCCGAGCTTGAAAAAGAATTTGTTATTTTGACGGACGCCGTTATCGATCCCATCGAAGAGTTGAGCAAGATGGTTGTAGAAGCCAGAAAATACTTTAAAAATTATTCCGAAGAGCAGCGTGTGGTTATCAAAAACATTATCCGTAATCTTCGACAGCAAGAGCATGAAGCCGATAAGGCCGAGGATATGGTGAAACAAAAAGTACTGAATATGAATATCGACCCGGTCACCGTGTTCCATATGGTCCGGTTGGCCGAGATCATCGGCTCCATCGCAGATCATGCCGAAAACGCCGGAGATATGATGCGGGCCATGGTGGCCAGATAGGATTCCAACAGTTAAATGATTCCCGACGTCTTCAGAAACGATACGATATCCCTCCAAAACACCCCCCAATCCGGCGGGCAATCGACGTGACCGCACGCATAGGTGATCAATTCGGCGTGACGTGCGGTCTTGTGAAGTGCCGCACCATGGGAATATGGAACGACTTCATCGAATTTGCCGTGGATCACGAGAACCGGTTTAGAATAGCGACGGATTACGGAAAGATTGTCAAACGGATCCCGGACTAGAAAACCGGGAACAAAATATTTTTTTGCAAACGATCGGGTGCCGGTAAAGGTCGACATCAGTACCAGTCCCGCAGAAGGGCGTTCGGCGGCAAGTAAACACACCGCCCCACCACCCAAGGAGCGCCCGAACAATATGATTTTGGCAGCATCTACATCCTTCCGCTCGACGAGGATCGTGTAAGCGTTGTTAAAAGTTTCTCTGATAGTCTTTTGGGAAGGTGTTCCTTCAGATCTTCCATATCCAGGGTATTCCACCAGAAATACTCCGATTCCAAGACGATTGAACCTTTTGAGTTCATTGGGCCAAAGATCGATGAGTTCGCCGTTCCCATGGGCAAAAATGACCGCCGGGGCTGGGATTTGCTTATTTTTCGTTTCCGGCGGCAGAAACCAGGCCTCAATTTGACCGAAACTCGTTTTTATCCATATCTTTTCCATAAAGGGTAGATCTTCACCTTTAGGCGGGATTCCGATAAGATGGCGTGGAAACATAATTTGTCGCTGCATCAGAAAGATAAGACCGCAATAAGCCATGTAGAAAAACAGCATCCATAAAATGATCTTGATGGGCATTTTTCCCCTCAACGAGGTTAATCGGTTCAGGGTTAAAGGTTCAAAGTTTAACAGTACCGGCATCGCAGCTTAAAAGTGTTTTAAAGAATTCAGCGCCGCTTGTCAGCCCCCCCCCAGGTGAAGGTGATAGATGTCTATGGGGCCAAATCAATAGGCTGGGACTCAATAACGCTATAACCTTGAACGGGGAACCCGGAACCTTTTTTAATTAATCTTAATTCGCTCTTTTTAACGCTATCAGCACGTTAGACACGTTTTGGCAAAAATGTGCAGATGTTGGGTTCTTTTTCTCTTGACATACTACATATAGTATGAAAAAGGTGATCCATATCCTGTCAGAAAGACCGGTTTACAACTTGTTTTGCCGTTTATGGTGCTTATATTTTTTACGTTACACCTTCTCTTTAAAAGATGTGATTCATAACCGCCCCATTGAAAGCAAATGGTACTCCGCTTCTTGAAACGAAAAAAATAACCTATCCGAATAAATTTTTAGAAGGCGGGTCAAATCTTGTTAAAGTTTAACACTCGTGTTAATAATACATTTACTCAATAATGATGACGACTATACAGGAGAACGGCCATGGGTTCAAAGCGTAAAATTCTAATTACAGATGAAGGGCGTTTCGATCTTACCGCCTGCAAATGGGATGATCAATTATTTTCGGATATCCTTGCCAAAGACAACCAAATTGAATCCAGCCAGGCCATGGATATCAGCCGGTTTTTAAAAAAAGAAATCGCCAACATGGAAAATCATACCATTACCCTGCCGATTATCGATAAATTGCTTCAGACCAAATTCATGGAATACGGTTTAACCCAAACTTCGCACATTCGACTGGATAAGTCCATATTCGTTAAAAATGGCTTGAAGCTTTCCGACAATGCACTAAATGTTTTAAAAAGAAGGTATCTGAAGAAGGACGGCAAAGGAAAAGTTGTCGAAGCTCCTGAAAAGATGTTCAAAAGGGTGGCCCAAAACATTGCAAAGGCGGAGAAGAGGTATGGCGGTGATAACGATGTAGAAAAGATGGAACATATTTTTTACAATATGATGACGGAATTGAAATTTTTGCCCAATTCACCGACCCTAATGAATGCGGGGCGAAAACTCGGCCAGTTGGCCGCCTGCTTTGTGCTTCCTGTAGAAGACAGCATGGAGGGAATTTTCGATTCACTTAGAAATGCCGCAATTATTCATAAATCCGGAGGCGGCACGGGTTTTTCCTTTTCCCGGCTCCGCCCGAAAGACAGCAGGGTGGGAACTACCGGCGGCATTGCTTCCGGTCCGGTTTCGTTTATGAAAATCTTTAACACGGCTACCGAGCAGGTTAAGCAGGGAGGCACGCGCAGGGGCGCCAATATGGCGATTTTAAGGGTTGACCATCCCGATATCATGGAGTTCATCTACAGTAAAAAGAATAACAGTGAGCTTAACAATTTCAATATCTCCGTCGGTGTTTCGGACGCATTTATGGAAGCCGTAAAAACCGGAAGCGACTATGATCTCATCAATCCTCGCGGCGGGGAAAAGGAAAAAACGTTGAACGCGGCCGAGGTTTATCAAGCGCTTGTGACACAGGCCTGGGAGAACGGGGATCCCGGCATCATCTATCTGGATCGCCTTAACAGGGATAATCCAACACCCGCTCTGGGAGAGATCGAAAGTACCAATCCTTGCGGAGAACAGCCCCTGCTTCCCATGGAATCTTGTAATCTTGGATCGATCAATCTCGCCAAGTTCGTCACGTATGATGCCGAAACACCGATCATCGACTATAAGGCCTTAAAAGATATGATCTGGTGGAGCGTTCGGTTCCTGGACGACACCATTGACATGTCGAAATATCCGCTTCCGGAAATTGAAAAAATGGTCCACGGGAATCGCAAAATCGGTCTCGGCGTTATGGGGTTCGCCGATCTGCTTTATCAACTTAAAATTCCATACAATTCGGAACAAGGGCTTGAAATTGCAGAACAAGTGATGAACTTCATCCAGAAAGAATCCCATGCCGCTTCAAAGCACTTGGCCGATGAAAGAGGGGTGTTCCCGAATTTTGACAACAGCATCTTTAAAGACAAAACAGGTTGTACGTATCGAAACGCCGCGACCACAACCATTGCGCCCACAGGGACGTTAAGTATCATTGCGGACTGTTCCAGCGGCGTCGAGCCGTTATTCGCGTTAAGCTTTGTCAGAAATGTTATGGATAACGACAAGTTGCTTGAAGTGAATCCATACTTTGAACAGGTTGCAAAAGAGCGTGGGTTTTACAGCACTGATTTGATGGATGCCATCGCTGTTGAAGGCGGGATACAACATCTTCAGGAAATTCCCGAAGATGTTCGAAACGTTTTTGTTACCGCTCATGATGTTTCTCCGGAGTGGCATATCCGTATGCAGGCCGCGTTTCAAAAACACACGGATAACGCTGTTTCCAAAACCGTAAACCTGGCCCGCGACGCCACGGCGGAAGATGTACGAAAAATCTATGATTTGGCGTATGAGCTGGATTGCAAGGGCGTCACCATATACCGGGACGGCAGTAAGGAAAATCAGGTGCTCTCATTTGCCGCAAAGGACACGGCTGTCAACACGCTGCTTTCGACGGTGAAAAGTCGGCCTCAGACACTGGAGGGGTTTACCACCAGAATGAAAACAGGCTTGGGTCAGCTTTATGTTACGGTCACGGAATATGAAGGGCTGCCATTTGAAGTGTTTGCCACCATCGGAAAGTCGGGCAGGTCAACCACCGCCAAAACCGAGGCCATCGGGAGGCTCGTTTCGCTGGCGTTGAGATCCGGCGTAAAAGTCGAAAAAATTATCGAGCAGCTCAAAGGCATCGGTGGGGAACACCCGGTTTTTCAGGAAGGCGGACTGGTGTTATCCATCCCCGATGCCATTGCCAGAGTCTTGGAGAAAAGGTATTTGAAAGACGGTTCTTATAAGGAAAAAAGATATGGAAACAGCCTCCTTGGAGAAATCTGCCCGGAATGCGGCAATATCATTAGTTTTGAGGAGAGCTGTATGATCTGCCATTTTTGTGGTTTTACAAAATGTTCATAGAATAAGATCATGCGTATTGATCAAAACCCTTTATTCAGAAAATCGATCAGTCCCTGGTATGATTCCGAAGCAATCTGCATCGGAATCATTATATTCATGCTCATTGTATTTGTCTTCGGCTGCATCGGCATTTCGGTAGCACGGGAAGAGGCGGAATTTCATGGATATGTTTGGATAGCGGTACTTCTTTTAGTGATGAGCGGAGGGGTAATTCTTTCCACAATCACTCGGCTGATAAAGAGGCATACGCGCCGAGCGTCCAAATAGAGACCTCAAAGGTTTTCCATCACCGGCTCGTCAGATTGGCGCCGCCGTACATTTATCGTACGTGTTTCCCATGATTCTTTTTCAGTAAAGAATTTTTTAAGAAAAGAATGATTGAAAGCATGCCCGGTTTTTTTGGCGACCACATGGCCCAAAATCGGCATGCCCAGCAGCGAAAAGTCGCCGATGCAATCAAGAATTTTATGCCTTACAAACTCATCCTGAAACCGTAAACCGCCTTTATTGAGAACATCTTTATCATCGATGGCGATCACATTTTCCAAAGTAACGCCACGAGCCAGACCATATCGTTTCAGATATTCATATTCATGTAAGAAACCAAATGTTCTGGCTCTGCAGATGTCTTGTTCCCAAACATGGTCCGATACTTCCACAGAATATGACTGCTGATTGATCAGGGGATGGTTGTATTCGATGGTGCAGGTGATTTTATACGTCGAGCAGGGATATATGCCGACCATTTTTCCCTCTTCAATCAGCTCAATGGGTTTTTTAACGATGATAAAATATCTTGGAGCGTCCAGCTCCCTTATTCCGGCTGATTTGATCATTGAAGTAAAGGGACCGGCACTTCCGTCCATTATCGGCATCTCGTAGCTGTCGACTTCCACCAAGGCATTATCGATAGAAAGACCGGCGAAACTGGCCATAAGGTGTTCTATGGTCGAAACGATAAAACCTTCAAAGCCGATAACCGTCGCAAGGCTTGTGTCCACCACCATATTAAAATGAGCGGATATGACAGGGCAGTTCAACAGGTCCTTCCGGATAAACTTAATACCATGGTTCGGCGGAGCAGGCTTAATGGCTAAATTGACAGTTTTACCCGAATGAATTCCCACACCCGTGCAATTCACCGGTTTTGTAATGGTTCTTTGTTGAAAATGCATAATAACAAATTGAATTGAAAAGCAATTTGATTTTTGTTAAAGAAGCTTAAATTAAATACGATAAAATAAAAGCCAAGAGATATTTTCACATAACATGTTCACTATAGCTGATGGCTTTTATTTTACAAGTATTATTTCTTCGATTAATCGTTTCCGTAAAGAGCTTATTCCCACGTCTGTTGTACATGCTGTGATCCTAACAAAGGAGGGAACGTGCTTTCAAAGGTTTTAAGCAGCGCCGTGATCGGCATAGATGCATTTCTGGTTGAAGTGGAAGTTGACATCACGTCAGGGCTCCCGACGTTTACAACCGTCGGCCTTCCCGAGGCATCGGTAAAAGAGAGCAAAGAACGGGTTAAGTCTGCTATCAACAATTCGGGATATATTTTTCCTGATGACAGAATCACTGTCAACCTCGCTCCCGCCCACATTAAAAAGGAAGGGACCGGTTTTGATCTCCCCATCGCGCTGGGGATACTGACGGCCACAAAAATCATTCCCGAACACATCATATCCAAATATCTCGTGTTGGGGGAGTTGTCGCTGGATGGGCGCATAAAGCCGGTGAAAGGTTCACTGCCCATGGCCCTTGCGGCTAAAAAAGCCGGATATGAAGGTATCATTGTACCTTATGACAATGGCCGTGAAGCATCGGTTGTAGAGGAAATCATCGTGCTGCCCGCAAAAACCCTGTCCCAATTGGTGGGTTTTTTTCGCGGATTTGCAAAAATAAAACCCAAAAAGACCAATATTTTCGCATTATTCGATAACCATAAAGATTATGAAGCCGATTTTTCAGAAGTCAAGGGACAAGAGCATGTCAAACGGTCGCTGGAAGTCGCGGCAGCAGGTGGGCACAACCTTATTATGATCGGCCCTCCGGGATCGGGAAAGACGATGCTGGCCAAACGCGTACCCACGATTCTTCCGCCGATAACCTTTGAAGAAGCCATTGAAACAACAAAAATCTACAGCGTTGTCGGAATGCTGGCAAAAGACGAAGCGTTGATTACAAAACGCCCCTTTCGATCACCCCATCATACCATATCCGATGCCGGACTCATCGGCGGCGGGCATATCCCGCGACCCGGAGAGGTCAGCCTGGCGCATAACGGCGTCCTCTTTTTGGACGAACTCTCCGAATTTAAAAAACATGTAATAGAGGTTCTCCGGCAGCCTCTGGAGGATCTTCAGGTTACCATATCCCGGGCAACCATGACCCTGACGTATCCGTCCAGTTTTATGCTGATCGCTGCCATGAATCCTTGTCCGTGCGGGTATTTTTCCGATCCCAAGCATGAATGCAGATGTACCTATCCCCAGATTCACCGGTATCGATCCAAAATATCGGGTCCTTTGATGGACCGCATCGATATTCACGTGGAAGTGCCCGCGGTTCCCTACAAAGATTTGATCGGCGCCGCTGATGCGGAGCCTTCTGAGGTCATCAGATCCCGTGTTGCCGCTGCAAGAGAACGTCAGTTCGAACGATTTAAACGATCGAAAATTTACTGCAATGCACAGATGGTCAACCGGCACATCAAAAAACACTGCCGGATTGACAGTGCCTCCTGTGATCTTCTGGAGAACGCCGTCGACAAGCTCGGTTTGTCGGCAAGGGCTTATAACCGCATTTTAAAAATCGCCCGGACCATCGCCGACCTTGACGGCGCAACCGGCATCACCATGGAATACATCGCCGAAGCCATTCAATATCGGAGCTTGGATCGCGGAAAACGCCTTGTCTGAAAATATCATTTTTTACCTGTTTTCATTCAAATCGACTGTAGGAAATTCCCTCCGGTGGATACCCATGGATTTATAATTACTTAGGGGTTTTAGTTCATTTTTTTTATTTTATATACCGTATGGAAATGCCTTCACTGCGTGGTTCTCAACCCACGGAAAAAATTTGTGATTTATATATATAACGAATGGTTATATCTTTTTATTGTCTGTGGCACAAATATTGCTGTCATTCGAACCGGATGATTGAAGAGAGGGTTCAGACCGTTCGAGATAAGACCATTTTTAAACAATGTTCTGTTATCTCAAACACTTCCGGATAGAACGGGAGAAAAATAAAAGGAGGGTGTCATGAAAAAAACAATTTGTCTGGTTGTGTTTGCCGTGTTTTTGGCGGTTATGATGTCCGGGGTTGCCTTTTCCGCAGAGAAAAAAGCCGCAGAAAAGGCGATGGGGCAGGAAATTATGATTACCGGGATGGTCAATAATGCCAACCAGGTCGTGGACAAGGACGGCAAGGCTTACCAGATAGCGCCAACCAAAGAGGGCATGGAATTGTCTTCTTATGTCGGCATGAAGGTTCAGATTAAAGGAACCGTGATGGAAAAAGATGGGAAAAAGCAGATTCAGGTTTCAGACTACGAAGTCATGAAAAAATAAGCGATGTTTGTTACGGGGGGCTACAAAAAAGAAGGGGGATTTTTCCCCCTTTTTTTTGTAGCAAGGTTTGCAAAAATTTCATGACATATTCTTTGCCTGAATATTGGCACCCAAGGGTTGCATGACAAGGCGGCGAAACGCCATGGGATTATTCTGATACATTTTGATCGATTCTTTGTATCCTAATTGCTTTACAATGTTGATGCCATTTAACAAATAACGGTATTTTTTGAATGTGCTTTTGGTTTCGATATCCGTTTCTATCCAGGAAGTCGGCAGGTCGGGAATATACTTTTGGACGATGGACGGGAATACCGCATGTACCAGGCCCCCGACGATGGCCTCTTCCACGGAAATTGAGTCTTCCACGACACCATTGATTCCTTTCAAGGTTTTAATCGAACTATTTTCGATTCGATGTTTGATTGATTTCTCAGTGTATTCCCTCAAGACGATATGGAGTGTTTCCTCGACCGGCGTCATGAGTACCGTATATGGATTTTTTGCGGTGTCTTGCCAGATGGTGTAAGGATCTCTCGTAAATTCAAAAGAACCGTTTTTATTCACATATCCATAGCTGGAATAAGACCCGATTTCATTGAGGGAAATCACGCCTTTCAATTGGATGGCAATTTTTTTTTGATCCGGATTTGAAAATACGTAGTCGGCAATATACTCTTTTCTCAAATGATGCACGATTAAAGCATCGATCCCGTTGGATTTCAAAGGATAAGGATTGGTGCCGTCCAGTGTATAAATGTCAGCGTAAGGATTTTTAAAATCCAAAAGCGCTAAAACGTCTCCGATGACGTCATGGCAATATTTTTCAAAGATCTTCGCATATGTTTTTCTGGTTTCCGGTGCATATAAGAGCCGGTGTGAGATCTTTTCAAGGCGCCATTGAATGGGCTTGTCGTCGAGATCTTTCTTGATTTTTTTGACGAGTCGAGGATGTTGGTTGAAAAAATCGATGTTGGTTTTATGTAAATTCTTGTCGAAAGAGTTTTCAAAGTTGTTAAATGCCAAATACGAACTTGGATTGTCTTCATGTTCGATCAGTTTCAATAATATAGAATAATTCTTCGGCGAATTGGATGCAAAAATCACGTTCCCCATAAAGATGATAACAAGGGGAAAGAAAATTGCAGCAGCGCATGCGGTGTTTGAACGTATTCGTAAAACGCGTTGTAATACTTGATAAACTTCTTTTATTCCCATGACTTCGCATTCCTCGTACCAAAATTCGGCTATCATCGCAAGGTGCATATCGTCCCTAACGGATACCTACATAGACTATCGGTTAGGAGAATAATTTCTGAAGATATAATTGTCGGGATACGGAAAAATCAGGGGATGAAAAATAGGCCTAAAAAGGTATGGGCTGTGGAGCCGATAGGATATTTTGGGTTGGCGCCGGCCATAAGAAGGCGCATTTCAGGTTAAGACGGTCACGAGATCGTCAAGACGGCGGGGAGATTAAAGAGGGGGCTTACTTGTTTCTGAAATCAGTCAGTTTAAGATTATATTTTTTAACGAGTTCGTAAACATCCGCGCGATATTTTCCCGCCAGTTTCGCCGCTTTGCTGACATTGCCCCTGGTGAGTTCAAAAAGTTGAATAAGGTAATTTTTTTCAAAGTTCTCCTTGGCGTCCTTAAATGATATTAATCCTTCAGGATTGCTTTCCTGGGACTGGAGGATAAAATCCTGTGTGATGATATCCCGCTTTGTCATGGCCACGGCGCACTCAATGGTATTTTCAAGCTCTCTGATATTGCCCGGCCAGGGATAAGAGATCAGTTTCTGCATGGCATTTAAGGAAAATCCATTGATATCCTTTCCCATTTCTTTGGAAAATTTTTGCAAAAAATGTCTGGAAAGTATCGGAATGTCTTCTTTTCGTTCTTGAAGCGGGGGAAGTTTTATGGGAATCACATGGATGCGATAGAAAAGATCTTCCCTGAAACGGCCTTTTTCTACCTCGTTTTCAAGGTTTTTGTTGGATGCCGCAATGATGCGCGCGTCCACCTTTACTGTCCGCCTGCTCCCCACAGGGTAAAACTCCTTTTCCTCCAGGGATCTGAGTATTTTGGCTTGCATGGATAACGACATTTCGGAAATTTCGTCCAGAAAGAAGGTGCCGCCGGATGCTCCAGCGAAAAGTCCTCTTTTATCCTTGTTTGCGCCGGTAAATGCGCCTTTTTCATAACCGAAAAGTTCGCTTTCCATAAGCGTATCTGGAATGGCTGCGCAGTTTAACGCGATAAAAGGGCCGTCTTTTCTGTTGCTGGCGACATGAAGGGTCTTGGCGATCAATTCCTTGCCGGTCCCGCTTTTACCCTCGATATACACGTTGGAATCGGTTGCAGCAGCCAGCGTGACCTGTTCGAACACTTTTTGCATTGTTTCACTTTTGCCGATGATATTGTCAAACCCGTATTTTTTTTTGACCAATTGGCGCAGGCTTTTGACTTCCTGTGAAAGTCTCTTTTTTTCGAGGCAGTTGTCTATTTGCAGCAGCAGTTCGTGTCCTTCAAAAGGTTTGGTCAAATAGCCGTATGCACCCTTTTTCATGGCATTGACGGCACTTTTGATCGTTCCGTAAGCGGTGAGAATGATGACGGGAATATTGGGGTTGGTATGATGGATATCCTCCATCAGCGAAATCCCATCCTCCTCATCGAGTTTTAGATCGAGCACCATGAGATCGAACGGTTCCTGTTTGGCCAGGCCCAGGGCCTCTTTGGCATTGCCGGTTGTGGTCACCTGATACCCGCCCGAGACAAGCCGCATCTTGATGACCTGAAGAATATTCCGGTCATCATCGACAACCAATATTTTTCCTTTAAAATCAACCATCTTCTTATTTTATTGTCCGATTTTAGGTAAGGCCTCTCTTTTTTTTTCTTCGATGCCCAAGTCGATTTCTTTTAACTGTTTTATCTGATTAAGTAAATTCTTTATTTGTTTTTTTTGTGAACTCAGCTCGCTTTCCAGCGAAGTAATTTGTTGGATGTTATTGTCAACCCTTTTTGAATAATCCATGTTTTGGTTCAAAAGCCCTATCCAGATCTTTGCCTGGTTTTTGAAAACGGATTCAGGATATTCTTTGACGAGCCTGTCAAAATAATAAATCGATATTTCATGTTTGGCATATATATATTCCGGATCCGCATATATCATTCCCATAATATAAAGTGCCTGGTCACCGTATTTTTGGGGGAAACGGATTAAAATTTCCCGGCTTTCTTTAAAGGATGCCGAAAAATCGCCCTTTGCAAAAGATGATTTTGCCTGGGATAAAAGCTGCCTTGCTTTGGTTGTCTGTTGGAACAGCCCCCCTTCCTCATCATAATGGGCGTAAAGGGGGGCGCATCCGGTGAAGACAAGCAAAAGACCTAACCAAAAGGCAAGGTAAAGAAAAATGTGCTTCCTTTGCCGGGGATGCTGTCCACCCATATTTTCCCTCCATGAGCTGTTACGATATGTTTTGCAATGGAAAGACCGAGCCCAGTGCCTCTGGCGATGTCTTTTCCACTTTCTATCCTTTTGAATTTATCAAAAATATTGTCAAGATTTTTTTTATGGATTCCACAACCCGTATCTGAAACCGATACTTCGATGAACTTACCGCCGGAGTTTTTGAATAAGACTTTTACCGTAACCGATCCTTTTTGGGCCGTATATTTTAAAGCATTTCCTAATAAATTCTCAAGCAGTCGGTCAATCATTTCCACATCTATCCAAATGTTCGGAAGATGCGGCGGCGGCGTAAATTCAAGTTTGATCTTTTTTTGCTGGGCAATGGGCGCCAGTTTTAATAGGCATTTTCGGATGATATGGACCAAATCGGCTTTGTCGAGATGGTACTCCGTCATTTTAGCTTCCATGCGGGAAAGGTCGAGGATTCGATTGACGGATACAATCAATCGTTCGCATTCATCACTGACAATGGTTAAAAGCGCCTCTCGATTTTCATGATCGTCATCAAAGGTTCCATCGATCAACAGTCTTGAGGCTTCTCTTATGGCGGTCAACGGTGTTCGAAGCTCATGAGATACGTGACTGATAAAATCCTCTTTCATTTCATCCAGCTCTTTCAATCTATCACACATAATGTTGAAATCGTGTGCTAAATCTCTAATCTCAGGGGGTGAAGCAATATCCGGCGTCTTTTCGAATTTCCCTATTGCAATATCTTTGGTTTTTTTTTGTAATAATAATATAGACCGATTGATGCTTCGGGTGTTGAAAAATGAAATCAAAATGCCGAAAAAAATGGAAAGGCCGGCGGCAAAGATTGCAGTCTTAAACACATTGTCACTGATTTCGCTGGATATTTTTATCTTTTCGTCTCTGTCGGATTTTGCCGCCCACATGATATACTTAAAATCGTTGTCGATGTTTTCGATAATTTGTTCTTTTTGAATCTCATATTCCTTAACCGGATACTCCCGGCCATTTTTAATATTTGTGATTTCCTCACCGAAGATGGAAAAATATTTATGAGCCAGTTTCTGGATGTTGAAAAATTGTTCCTTTTTCCCGGAACCGGCGATATGATATAATTTGTCTTTGGTTTTTTCGGAACGTGTTACTAAAAGGCCCAATTCCTGGATGTCTTTGTTGAAATCGTTTCTGATCTGAAGAAAATGCCGATAAAAATCGTTATCTTTTGAAATAATGTATTTTTTTTCAAAACTGACCATCGAATACATATTGTTTGACAGACGTTCGGTCAACCGGACCATTTGACCGTCAATAGATGATGCTGTGCGGGTGAGGCGCGACAACTGGTTGAGTTTGACGGATACGAAGACAACCAGAAACAGCATCAGCATCATAATGGCAAGATATCCGAAAGTCAGACGTTTGAATATTGTAAATCTCATAATAGTATTATAAAATTGAAAGCTTTTTGGAGAATAGGGCAATAAAATTCAGTCGGATTCGCGGTAAGCTATTTAGATGGTATTTTGTTGTCCGGTGTGTCTAGCCGATCCCTGTTTAATGGATAAAACCTCCTTTTCCAAAAGTAGCTAATATAAAGAAATGCCGCTGGTATGTCAAACAAAACATCACAGGTATAAAAATTTGCCATGAAACCAATTGTTGCCATAGTGGGCCGCCCGAATGTGGGCAAATCAACATTTTTCAATCGGGTAACCGGAAAGCGAAACGCCCTTGTCGACGATTTTCCCGGTGTGACAAGGGATCGCCATTATGGTGATGCCACCTGGAACGACATCGATTTTACACTGGTCGATACCGGTGGATTTCCGGGCGGAGATGAGGATGACGTTGCCCGGAAAATACGCTCCCAGATTCTTTTAGCCATTGAAGATGCAGATGTCATTATTCTTCTGCTGGACGGCAAGAGCGGCATTTCTCCCTTTGACGAAGATATCGTCAGGATTCTTCGCCCGTTGTCAAAACCTGTTTTTTATGCGGTCAATAAAATCGATGGTGTTGAACAGGAAGACAGACTTTATGATTTTTACAGTCTCGGAATAGAGAAAATATATCCTGTTTCCGCCGAACATCGCTACGGTATTTCGGAATTTTTAGATGACCTTGCAGAAATTCTGCCGAAAACAGCGCCTGAAACACCATCGGATATCATTCGACTGGCAGTGGTGGGAAAACCAAACGTCGGAAAATCGTCGCTGATCAACCGGATCCTTGGACAAAATCGTCTGCTGGTCAGCGATATTCCGGGCACAACCCGTGATGCGGTGGATTCCGCATTCAAGATAAACGAAAAATCATACCTTCTCATCGATACCGCCGGTATTCGCCGCAAGGCACGGGTGTCCAAAAAACTCGAAAAGTTTTCCATTATCAAAGCATTAAAAAGTCTTGAAAGATGTGATGTGGCGCTGATCGTTATCGACGCCCATCACGGAATTACGGAACAGGATATCAATATTGCGGGATATGCTTTTGATCGCGGATGTGGTTGTATCTTTCTGTTGAACAAATGGGATCTTGTCGAAAAAGACAACAAAACAGCGAAAACCTATTATGACCGGTTGCGAATGGAAGCAAAATTTTTAAATTTTGCACCGGTTATGAGCATTTCCGCACTGACCGGTCTCAGAGTCTTAAAGATATTCGATCTTGTGGAAGAAGTATACCGGCAATATATACTGCGCATCGGCACCGGGCAGCTCAACAAAATCATCGAGCAGGCAATTTCTCTAAATGAACCGTCACTGTTCAGGGGAAGACGACTAAAGTTTTATTATACCGTCCAGGTATCTGTCGCGCCGCCCACCTTTGTTAGTTTTGTCAATTACCCGGATGCCGTTCATTTTTCCTACCGGAGATACCTTTTAAATCAGATTCGAAAAGGCGCCGGACTTGACAAGACACCGATTCGAATAGTTTTCCGGCAACGAACCGGGAGGATAAAGGGCGCCGGCCGGAAAACGGACGGCGGCAGGAAGCGGGGAAATGCTCCCCATGAACATGTGCGAAAAGAGTAGCCAATGGATCTATTTGAATACAGTGCCCGAAAGGATGCCCGGGCTTCCCAGCCCCTTGCCGACAGGATGCGCCCCAGAAACCTGGATGAGTTCATCGGCCAAGCCCATGCGGTGGGGAAAGGAACGCTGATTCGGCGTGCGGTTTTGGAGGACCGAATTTTTTCCATGATTCTGTGGGGCCCGCCGGGGTGCGGGAAAACGACGCTTGCCAGAATTTTTGCCATGCAGACGCACAGTTATTTTGTTCATTTTTCCGCAGTTTTGTCCGGCGTGAAAGAGATCCGGTCGGTTGTCGATCAGGCAAAAAATCAGCAAAGACTCTATCGAAAAAAAACCGTTCTTTTTGTGGATGAAATACACCGGTTCAACAAGGCTCAGCAGGACGCATTTCTTCACCATGTGGAAAGCGGGCTCATCACGCTCATCGGCGCGACCACTGAAAATCCGTCCTTTGAGGTGATCGCGCCGTTGTTGTCCCGGTGCCGGGTGATCGTACTGAATTCGCTTTCTCCGGAAGATATCGCGACGATTTTGAAAAATGCGCTTCAGGACAAAGAAAGGGGACTTGGGAACATGAATCTGGCTATGGATGAGGACGCGTTGTCCCATCTATCGAAAATCGCGGACGGCGATGCCCGGACGGCGCTCAACAGCCTTGAAACAGCGGCATTTCTGACGACGTCGCCCGATGAACCTTCCGAAGAAGCGCCCGGACGCATCACGATAGAGGGCGTCATGAAGGCCATAACGAGAAAACCTTTATTGTACGATAAATCCGGAGAAGAACATTATAATCTGATTTCCGCATTCCACAAAAGCCTGAGGGGAAGCGACCCTGATGCGGCGGCCTATTGGCTCGCTCGAATGCTGGCCGCCGGGGAAGACCCCTTTTACATCGCTCGAAGAATGGTCCGGTTTGCATCCGAGGATGTCGGGAATGCCGATCCCCGGGCCCTCGAACTCGCCCTCAGCGCCATGGAAGCTTTCAGATTCCTCGGCCATCCCGAAGGAGAACTGGCACTGCTGCAGGCGGCGGTTTATCTGGCGACCGCCCCCAAGAGCAACAGCATATACACCGCCTACGGAGCCGTAAGAGCGGCTATCGACCAACATGGCGCGCTGCCGGTTCCGCTGCATATTCGAAATGCTCCCACATCGCTGATGAAAGAAATCGGATACGGCAAAGGGTACCGGTATGCCCATGACTACCCGGATGCGTATGTTCCCCAGGACTATTTGCCGGAGCAGCTCAAAGGCCGATCATTTTATAAGCCCACGGACAGAGGATACGAAAAGAAAATAAAAGAAGGGCTCGACAGATGGAAAAGCTTGAAAAAGAACGCCGCAAATAAACGAGACCTTTGAAAAATGCTCATTTTTGTTCAAGTTCAAGGAAGGCGAAAATTTT
>CAZQAF010000065.1:0-3574 GCA_964591175.1 uncultured Desulfobacteraceae bacterium
GTCAATCACCAATTGAATCCCGATGGGTCGTTAAAAGAATCCGCTCAGATTTTCCATAAACCGATACATGCGTCAAGTGATATCCAAAGGACTCCTCACCGTTTTAAATTGAGGTGTATTTATGGAGAAGCAAACATTCGCCACACCTGCATGGGTAAGAGTTTCATCATGGAGTTTGATTCTTGCGGGGCTGTATCTCACCAGCCTTTACGATTACCTTCTTTTTCACAGCCTCGTTGAGATATTTAGCGTACTCATTGCTTTCGGCACCTTTGCCATCGCCTGGAACTGCCGGCGATTTATGGATAATACCTACTTTCTTTTTTTGGGCATCGCATATTTGTTTGTCGGGGGGTTGGATCTTGTCCATGTATTGGCTTATTCCGGCATGGGGGTATTTCCAGGGCATAAAGCCAATCTGCCGACGCAATTGTGGATTTCAGCGCGTTATGTCGAGAGTATTTCTCTTCTGATTGCACCGGCTTTCATTGTCCGGACCATCAAAAAACGCTTCATATTTATTGCATATATTTTGACGGTATCCCTTATCCTGGGCGCCATTTTTTACTGGCACATTTTTCCCGACTGTTTTGTTGAAGGCCGTGGGCTGACCATGTTTAAAAAAGTCAGCGAATATCTGATCTCGTCCATTCTCATCGGTTCCATTGTCCTTTTGTTTAAACATAAAAAAGCATTCGATGAAAACATCTTCCGGCTGTTGATTTCATCCATCGTGGTGACCATCGGTTCTGAACTGGCCTTTACATTTTACATCAGTGCGTATGGATTTTCCAATCTTGCCGGACATTTTTTAAAAGCGATATCTTTTTATCTCATTTATAAAGCCATTATTGAATCCAGTCTTATACGGCCATACAGTTTTATATTCAGATCATTAAAACAAAATGAAGAAGATCTGCACAATCTTAATCTTGAGTTGGAAAAACGTATCGAAGAAAGAACTGCCGATCTGCAAAAAGAAATCATTGAGCGAAAAGAGGCTCAAAAAGCACTTTTAAAAAGCAGAGCCATGCTTCAATCGGTTTTCGACGGCATTTCCGAACCGCTCCTTCTTTTGGACAACAACCTGACGCTAAAGACGCTCAACAAGTCTGCTGTTAAATACTACGGAAAAAACGGCCGGGATGCCCTGGGAAAAGCCTGCTATCGGGCCTTCAAAGAGAGGTCGGATCCGTGTGAAGAATGTATCATTGCTTCTTTGGTTTTAGCGGGTCGGCACGGAGATTTTGAGCGCAAAGGGTTCATAAACCCCGAGAAACTGGAGCGGGTTGTGATTTATCCGGTGAGAAGAAAGTCAGGCGGCAATGGATCGTACATTATCCGCATCAGTGATATCACAGAATCAAAAATGATGGAAAGACGGCTGATACAGAATGAAAAAATGGCCTCCCTGGGGGTTCTCATTTCGGGGATTGCCCATGAGATTAATAACCCGAATAATTATATTTCCGTCAACATTCCGATTTTAAGAGACTACCTTAATGTCGTGATGCCCATCATTGACGAATATGCACAAAACCATCCAGATCTGGAAATAATGCATATGTCTTATGCCGAATTCCGTGAAGATGTTTTTGAACTTTTGGAAAATGTTCAGCATGGATCCAGGCAAATCAAATCGATTGTTCAGGACCTAAAGGGATTTTCAAAGCCGGGCAATAATAAAACGATTGAAAAAATCGATCTTAAACCGGTGGTCGAAAAAGTCGTTTCGTTTTGCCGGAACAAGCTTGAAAGCAATGTAAAAACATTTAACGTTCACATACCGGAAAAATTAGCTGAAGCGGCGGTTGAAACGCAATTTTTGGAGCAAGTACTGATTAATCTTTTAATAAATGCGGCCGAGGCATTTGATCAACCCGCTGATGAAAGTTCAATGGTTAACCTATCTCTTTCAATGAATGGTGGAAAGAAAAATCAGCTGGTTATCGAAGTCAGGGATAACGGCAAAGGGATGAATGAAAAGACCCTGAAGAAAGTATTTGACCCCTTTTATACCACAAAGTCTTTGGAAGGGGGAATCGGTCTCGGCCTCTATATTGTCCATAATCTCATTGAAAGAATGGGCGGACAAATTGAAGTTGAAAGCATCTTAGGGCAGGGGACTAATTTTAAAGTTATTTTGGATATCTGAGCTAAAGCGGAGATTATTTTGGAAAACCGAATCATAGCGATAGACGACGATCAGACTTTTCTTAAAAGCATCAAAAGGAGTCTTGTCACTTCCGGTTTTAAATTCATAACCCTTGAAGACGATCCCAAAAGAGCCGCTTCATTGTTCAGAGAAGGCCAACACTTTGATATCGCCCTGATCGATGTATCCATGCCCGGCTTGGAAGGTCTTGAGCTGCTTGAAGAGATAAAGAACAACAGTCCCGAAACAGAATGTATCATGATCACGGGGCTCGATGAAGCGGAGACCGCAGTCCGAGCAATGAAGATAGGGGCCTACGATTATATGGTTAAACCCGTAGAAAGGGATTGTCTCATATCAACCATCAACCGCGCCCGGGAAAGAAAACGGCTGTTTAACATTGCCGACATCGGCAAGGGAACCCATTCTCTCAAACTTTTGCACGAAGATGCTTTTAAACCCATTGTGACGGGGGCGACAAATGTGTTGAGGATATTAAAAGAAGCCGAACTACATGCGATCAGCGATGTTCCCGTATTGATTACCGGAGAGAGCGGAACCGGCAAAGAGCTGCTTGCAAAAGCCATCCATGCCGCCAGTTCCAGAGCAACATCCGTGTTTACGCCCGTCAATATGGCCTCGCTTACAGGCACCCTGTTTGACGCCGAATTCTTCGGTCACACAAAAGGCGCCTTTACAGGGGCGGAAAAAGAACGGCTGGGGTATCTGGAGTACTCGAACGGAGGAACGCTGTTTCTGGATGAAATAAGCACCCTGCCGCTCGAGCTCCAGGGAAAGTTGCTCAGGGTATTACAGGACGGTGAATATCTGAAGCTCGGGACAGATACACCCCGAAAAACAAATGCCCGTTTTATTTCCGCCACAAACGAGGATCTGGAAAAGCTGATGGCCAAAAAGCTGTTCCGCAGGGATCTGTACTACCGTCTAAAGGGAGGGTGGCTGCATCTGCCGGCACTAAGGCAAAGGAAAGAAGATATCCCTGCGCTTGTGAACTATTTTTTGAACGAGTTTTCAGGAATTGATAAAAATCCGGGGATAGACGAAGCAGCGTTATCGTTGCTTTACCATTACGACTATCCGGGGAATATCAGAGAACTCAAATCGATCATCAAATCGGCCGCGAACCTTTCCCAAGGGCGAAAGATTTCAAAACGATTCCTTCCGGATACGATCCGAAAACAAAAAGACAAGAAACAGCCGGTGCGTCAAACAGGAACGGAACCGGTGGTTTCCCTTGCTCAATTGGAAAAATCCCATATCCTGAAAGTCTATCGCCAGACCGGAAACAACAAATCCCAAACCGCGAGACTTTTAGGCATTGCCTTGAATACCCTCCGAAAAAAACTTGAATCTTATGGGGTAGGATAATAACCGTTCGGATCGTTAAGATCGTTAAGA
>CAZQAF010000065.1:3674-10046 GCA_964591175.1 uncultured Desulfobacteraceae bacterium
GTTCGGATCGTTAAGATCGTTAAGACGGTTAAGATGGCTTAGATGGCTTAGATGGTTGACATCATTGAGGATGGTTCAACAATGTTTGCAACACTCTCGGCGCACCCAACGCTCGTAAACATCCTACATGCTCTAAACGATTCTAACGATCTTGTGGTCAGTTTCTGATAGTCAAATATTGCATAGTGTAAATGTAACTATATGGTAACATAAATAAAATACTTCATGACCGTTCAGTTTCTGCACACATAAGCCATCTTTTTACTGCATTTTCAAACCACCCCCTGGCGAATATTTTTTAAATCTATCTTATTGATATATCTATATTTATATTTTGAGCGCGCTATTTTTTTAAATTGGCATGTTTTGTGCTGTTTAAAGGTTCATTTCACCCAAAACAAATACCTTTTTAGCCCGGTAACAAAATGAAATCTAAGACGAGGAAGGTGTTAAACGTGGATTATGCAGACACTGTCAATGATCAAGTTGACCAACGTCAATTCCAGGATCAAAACGAATTATTTTATAGGATTTTTTCCAAACACCACAATATGAAACCAACAGTTCAGGAAGTGGGCCATAATCATTTGAATAAAATAGGGAAAATAGTACCATTTAAAAAAATATCAGAATCATATTACCGGAGAGCAGGCGCAGAATACCCGCCTGGTTTTTCAAAAATCATCACTCGAAACAAAAAGATGAAAGATGTTTTTCGGCAAATGGCCAACGTTGCCGAATATGATTATGCGGTTCATGTTTTCGGTGAAACCGGTACGGGTAAGGAACTTGTTGCCGAAGCCATCCATAAGGCCAGCTCCCGCAGAAACGGTCCTTTTGTACCCATCAATTGTGGCGCGTTGCCCGAAAATCTCGTCGAAAGTGAACTTTTCGGACATGTAAAAGGCTCTTTTTCCGGTGCCATCCGCGATAGAAAGGGTCGGTTTGAACTGGCCGACAACGGCACAATTTTTTTGGATGAGGTTGCCGAGCTGTCTAAGCACATGCAGGCAAAGCTTTTACGTTTTCTTCAGGATGGAAAATTTGAAAGGGTTGGCGGCGAAAAAACAGTTTCCGTAAATGCGAGGGTCATCAGCGCAACCAACAAGGACCTTAAAAAAGAAATGAAGAAAAACAGATTTAGGGATGATCTGTATTACAGAATTAATGTTGTCCCGGTTCATCTGCCGCCCCTTCGCGAACGTAAAAGCGATATTCCTTTGTTGGCCGATCATTTTTTAAAACAGGCCTTCAGACAGTATAACCGTAGCCCGGTCATATTCTCCAACGAAGCCATGGCGTTGCTTATGAAATATCCGTGGCCCGGAAATATCAGAGAACTCCAGAATGCTGTCCAGTATTCTTTTGTAAAAAGTAATGGTATCGAAATAACGCCCGATGATCTCCCAATGGAGATCGATCATTCCCGTCTTTTCGTAAATAAGAACGGCGCATCACGCAAACTCAATGTTGAACGTGTTGAATCTGCACTGGAAAAAACAGGGGGCAACAAGGCCAAAGCTGCGAGACTTCTCAAGGTTGGGCGGGCAACCCTTTATAGATTTTTTAACGAACATCCTCATTTACAAGAAAGTTTCTGTACATAGGCGGATCAGGAGGTTTTGGTCCGGACATAAATAGATATAATGAAAATTTATCAAAACGCTAATATCTTAAGATTATATAAGGCATGATGTGAAGACGGTTCTTATTGTTGATGACAAAAACGTGCAGCTTAAAACTTTGAGAAGAGCTCTGAGAACCAGGGGCTTTCTGGTGGTTGAAGCCAGAAGCGGCAAAAAAGCATTGAATCATCTCGAAAACATCAAAAATATTGATATTGTTTTAACCGATTACGCCATGCCTGAAATGAACGGAATAAAGCTTTTACAAAATATTCGCAAAATCTATAAATCACTGCCTGTGATCCTAATGACGGCGTATGGAGACAAGGATCTCGTGATCGAGGCGATGCATTATCGCTGTGACGGATTTATCGACAAGCCCTTTGATATTGATGAACTTCTGGACATTATCAATAGATACGATTGTTAACCCGGAGGTTGCGTAATCAAACCAACGGTCGTTTAGAAAAGGAGAAACTCATAATCGGGTCACTCTAAAATCTGCATTACATAAGGAGGGGTTATGATTGCTTCGCCGTGTAAAAATTGTTCCAGAAAAAATCTGCCAAAAGAGAAATGCATCAGAAACTGCCAAATATTGAAAACCATCCAGGAAATGAATTCTTCTGATGAACAATTGAATGTTGGGTGCGGGATAGACTATACTGAAGAATATGGGTATAATTTTCCGCCGTCGTTTGCCTCCAGCGCTTACCTGGATTCTTGCAATATTGGCACTTAAAAATATTCGGGATAGGGGAGTCGGGCGTCAATGGAAAAATTGTTCAGAACTATATTTGAAGCATTTCCCGATAAGTCCAAGATCTCCTTGACGGCGAAATGTGCCGACTGCGGGATGTCAATAATTATTGATGTAAATCCCACCGCAGCAGGATTTGGGTTGTTAGGCGGCGCTTTTGTTAAATGTTCAAGTAGCCGCTATGCGGCTAAATGTCCTGATTGTTACAAAATCAATTCCAAGATGGTTGAATACTATACTGCGAATCCCGACGTGTTGCCGATATTTGGTAAAAAAGACCTACTGAGTTCTGTCTTGTCAACACAGAATTGGATTAGGGCATCATAGCGAAAAAACAATATCGGAATGGCTGCTTCTATTCTTCTCGATTACCTGCATCGTTATGGGCATCGCTTTCACCATCTTGGAGACTGTAGCAAAGCAAGGCTCCCGTAGTCTCGCTTATATAAGATCCTCTATGGGCGGATAACGCTTCACCACACAACAGCGGCGGAAAAGTCCCTTCGCTGTGACGAGCTATCGATGTATTTCTTTTCCCTTCCGCATTCCACACCAAAAGACCGCTGACTATTTGATTTTGCGATCCAACAAAAATATCTTTACATCCGCAGAATGCTGGAATAAATTTTCACTTAGCATGAGCCTTTCAAATGACGACACATTCAGATATCGCTCATAAAAGAATTTTTGTGGGCGTATATATATAATTAAAAGGAGGGTCCCATGATCGACACCAACCCAAAGGCGATGGTGATGGCCGCTTTTATGGCAGATGCCCTCGCCCTTGGCGCCCATTGGATATATAATTCACAAGAGATTTCCAAACGCTTTGGAAGAATCGAAAATTTTCTGGCGCCCGATCCGAATTCCTACCATGCCACCAAAGAAAAAGGCGAATTCACCCATTATGGCGACCAGATGTTCGTGCTTTTGCAATCCGTGGCTGAAAAGAAGGATTTTCATCTCCGGGATTTTTCAGAAAGATGGCAGAGACTTTTTAAGGACTATCACGGATATATGGATCAAGCAACTCGGGGAACGCTTTCCGGCTATGCATCCGGCAAAGCAATTGAGAGCGCCGGATCTTCTTCCAGCGAGCTGGCCGGGGCTTCCAGGATCTCCCCTATAGTGTATATTTATGCGAATAACCCTGAGAAACTGATTGAAGCTGCCCGACAACAGACCATGATGACCCATAACAACGCGGAGGTTATTGAGAGTGCGGAGTTCTTTGCAAGGGTCGCATGGCTGGTTCTTGATGGAACTCGACCGAAAACAGCTATTGAGAACGTTTCAAATACATGGGGCGGCAACCCAGAAATTGCGGCATGGGTTCGGGCGGGTCTTAAGTCCAAAGACATGGACAGTGTCGCCGTCATATCCCGGTTCGGCCAGTCATGCCATACGCAGGAAGCGTTTCCGGGTGTGATCCACCTGATTGCACGATATGAAAATGATCTCAAAGAAGCTTTGATTCAATCGGTGATGGCCGGTGGCGACAGTGCTGCCAGAGGAATGATGGTCGGAATGGTACTCGGGGCTTATCAGGGACCTGAAAGTCTGCCTGCAGATTGGCTTTTAGGACTTCGAAAAGGAAAAGATATTAAAGACTTACTTGGTATGATCACAAGGCATGTGGGTTGAATTTAAGAAATTTATCTTGATTTAAACGATGAATGGTTTCTGTAAAAAAGTACCACAATAACAAAAAAGATGCCTGAATCGAATTTTATATCGCCGAACGCCGGCAAAAGGGTGACACTTGTCGGCGTCGTGGTGAATACCTTATTAATTCTGCTCAAGTTCGTTGCCGGTATCGTCGGCAGCAGTCAAGCCCTCATTGCCGATGCGGTTCATTCCATCTCAGATCTTTTTACCGATATCGTGGTTCTTGTCGGTCTTAGGATCAGCCAGAAACCCCCTGATAAGACACATCATTTCGGACATGCCCGTCTGGAAACCCTGGCATCCACCATTGTTGGCTTCGCTCTGGTGGCTACGGCACTCTATCTTGGCATCGATGCTTCTCTAACTATTTATCATCACAACGAATACCATCCGACTCTCTTGGCGTTGTCCGGCGCCGGCATATCGATCGTATTGAAAGAGGCCCTGTATCACTACACGATTCGTATTGGCCGGCGCATCAAAAGCCAGTTGATAGTGGCCAATGCATGGCATCACCGGTCCGATGCCCTATCCTCGATCGCTGTATTCATCGGGGTCGGAGCGACCCTGATAGAACCCTCATGGCATATTCTCGATGCTTATGCAGCCCTTCTGGTATCCTTTTTTGTAGTAAAAGTCGGTCTGGAGATTCTAAAAGATGCTTTGCGCGAGTTCACTGATACCGCGCCTCAACCTGAAGTCATCGGTAAAATCAAACAGTGTGCATTATGCGTGAACGGCGTCTCCGGAACCCACGATCTGCGCGTTCGAACGTCCGGCGGCCTTTATCAAATGGAAATACATATTGTTGTCGATGGCGGATTGACGGTTTCGGAGGGGCATAAGATTGCAAAAGCGGTGGAAGGTTGTTTGGTTGAAGATGTGGGAAATTTCAGTCGCATCATTATTCATGTGGATCCGGATAGGGAAACCGCGGATGAGCATGAGTAAAGAATTCGAGCCCAGAGGGCTCAGCTTTGGTTATTCCCTGACGGGATTTGCTCCGTTGATGGTTATTGGTTGAAATCCAAAATACCAAAACCCAAATATTTTAACCTGTTAAATAATGCTTCGCATTAAATCTTCGATTTATTTCACAGGGTAAAAATTTATAATTTGTTTGTAATTTGGTGCTTGGAATTTGTATTTTTAGACACAAAGCTCCAAGAAAGAGCCGTTATTGCTGACTTGGCACAGAGGACCGGGATTTCAATGTTAGATTAAAATGATATTTTTGTTCATTTGCGTCCATTTGCGGTTATATGTTCATTTGCGTGCCGATTCATGCTTGCTATGGTGATGGTTCCGAGTATAATAGCGCCTCCGAGGATCGTTCGAAATGACGGGGTTTCGCCGAGCAGGACAAATGCAAAAAGAATGCCGTAAACCGGTTCGAGACATGCGGTCACGCTTGCCAACTGCGTCTTGATATGAACAAGACTTTTGATGAAGAGAACATGGGCAACTGCCGTACAGAAAATCCCGAGGAAGGCCAAGTAGAGAAAATCCATCGGATGGATGGAAAGCTTTTTAAAAAACAGAAATGGCACCAACATCAGGGTTGCCATCCAGTTTTGATAACAGGCAATCAATATGGGCGGATAGGTGCCGACGTACTTTCGATTGAGTATGGATAATATAGCAAATGTGAATCCCGATATTACCCCCCAAAACGCACCCTGGGTGATATGGTTCCTAAAATCGAAGGACGGGACAACCAGAATCAGCCCTAATACCACTGCTCCTGCTGTCAGGATGTCAAAACGGCGCAATTTTTCTTTAAAAAAATAAGGCTCCATAAAGGTAACGAAAATCGGAAATGTCGAAAATGTCAGCAGCCCCACGGCAACGGTTGAAATCTGGATCGCTTGAAAAAAGGTTGTCCAATGGATGGCCAATAAAATGCCGAGGAAAAGAAGAACGATCAGATCCTGCCTTGATTTTGGACGAATTTGAGTTTTAAAGTAGAAAAGCGCGGCGCTCAAGGTCAATGCGGCAAAAAAGGTTCGACCCAAGACGATGAAAACCGGGGATAAGGACAATAATTTTCCAAACAGACCGGCAAGTCCGAAAAGCAATACCGCCAGATGAATTTCAAGCAAACCGTGACGTTTTTGGGTCATTTTGACGACTTTCTTAACGATGATATAAAGCAAATGCGAGTAAGGGTTCGCTTCAAAGATGATTAAATTTTTTCTGAAAGAACTCGCGGATAAGGGTTCATGGTCATTAAAATTTACCAGTGCCCGAACGAAAAATAGGATTTTTCGTTCAGGCACTAAATAGCAAATCAGGTGGTTGATTACAAGGAGGTAAAAT
>CAZQAF010000065.1:10146-19785 GCA_964591175.1 uncultured Desulfobacteraceae bacterium
TTTTCGTTCAGGCACTAAATAGCAAATCAGGTGGTTGATTACAAGGAGGTAAAATGAAAACAGGCCGACTTCTTTATCTTTCCAGAGATGATGTTCAAAGCGTAGGATTGGCGATGGCCGACGTCATCGATGCTTTGGAGATCGCCTTTCGGGAAAAGGGCAACGGACTCACCGAGATGCCCCCCAAACCCGGTATCCATCCGGGCGGTGGCGATAACTTCATTCACGCAATGCCGGCGTACATTCCGGCCATGAAATCGGCGGGTGTGAAATGGGTCAGCGGTTTTCCTGAAAATCATAAGAAAGGGCTGCCGTACATTACGGGTTTGCTCATTCTTAACGATCCTGAAACCGGTCTTCCGATATCGGTCATGGACTGCGTATGGATTACGGCCATGCGGACTGGTGCGGCTTCGGCCCTGTCGGCACGGTATTTGGCCCGTCCGGAATCATCGACCGTGGGTGTTCTGGGGTGCGGTGTTCAGGGGCGAACCAATGTCGAGGCACTGAAAGTGCTTTTTCCGCTGAAACGTGTTATGGCTTATGATGTCAATGCCAGGGCAGCCTCCGAATATGCCGAGGAAATCCGATCGCGGTTTGATTTGGAAGTGGTTGCCGCCAAAACACCGCGCGAAGCGGTAACCGGATGTGATATCGTTGTCACTGCGGGTCCGATTCTAAAAACGCCCCATTCTACGATCCGAAAAGGATGGTTGGATGCAGGGGCTTTTGCCTCTTTGGTAGATTTTGATGCCTACTGGCACTCTGAGGCCATGGCCGAGTCGGACAAGTTTTGCACGGACGACACCCAACAGCTTCGCCACTATCAGCAAAACGGCTACTTTCAGCGCATACCGGCGCTTCATGCCGATTTAGGCGAACTTGTCACCGGACAAAAACCAGGAAGAGAGACGGCATCCGAACGGACCATGACCGCCAATTTGGGACTGGCATTGGACGACATGGCGGTGGCGCCCATGATCTTTAAAAATGCCGTTGAAACCGGGATTGGGACATGGCTGTCCCTGTAAGCCGGACAAAAAACATGCCGGCACCAGTGAAATAGAAATTTGACAAGCGTGATATTATAGCTTGACTAAATATCATTCATTTTATAGAGACCTTGCAGCAAATACATATAAAAGATTTAGGAATGTTGGTCGTTTGCTTCGTTCAACGAATATGATTGATTTAGCTCTAAAAAATGTGTCGAAAAGATTCGGCGGACTTCTGGCTGTCGACAATCTGGATGTTGAGGTTCCAAAAGGAAAAATCCTCAGCCTTATCGGACCCAACGGCGCCGGAAAGACAACGGTTTTCAACATGATTACCGGAGTTTATCCTCCCAGTGAAGGAACGATTTCCTACCAAGGTAAAAAACTCAACCATTTGACAAGCAACCGCATCATCAGACACGGCATCGCACGGACGTTTCAAAATATTCGGCTGTTTAAATCCATGACAGTTCTTGAGAACGTTCAGGTCGGTATGCACTGCCGGACCAAAAGCGGAGCATTTCGCGCCTTGTTTAAAACGCCCTTTGCGATTCGGGAGGAAAAAGAAATCATCGAAAAATCATTGGAGACCCTTGAGTTTTTGGGTTTGGCCGATCACCATAATGAATATGCGTCAAACTTGGCTTACGGTGATCAGCGTCGCCTGGAAATTGCCAGGGCCGTCGCTACACGACCCGAAATGCTGCTTCTTGACGAGCCTGCGGCCGGTATGAATCCGAGTGAAACCGCTGATTTGATGAATTTGATTCTTAGACTGCGTGACACAGGACTGACTATTTTCTTGGTCGAACATGATATGCGACTGGTTATGGGGATTTCAGAAATGGTGGTTGTTCTGGATCACGGCCACAAAATCGCCCAGGGTGAACCCAAAGAGATCCAACAAAACGAGAAGGTCGTCGAGGCCTATTTGGGGACCAAAGCTAAGGCAAAGGCCTGAATTTTAGGGGGAGGCTCTTGTTGAATCCTTTGGTTTATATGGTATTTTATTAACGATCAATTGAAGGAGGTAAGGTATGAAAAAAATGGGAATTTTGGTGCTGTGCTTCGCGGTGGTAATGGGATTTTACGGCACGGCAGCGGCAAAGACACTAAAAATCGGAACGTTGAGTCCATTGACCGGCCCCTATGCCCAAGACGGTACGGACATCCTCCAGGGGGTTAAAACCGCGGCTGCCGTATTTCAAAAAGCCGGCGGCATTCCAGGATATAAGATAGAAGTTATTCCCGGTGACAGCGCCTGTGACGGCGGTAAAGCGACCATGGCTGCCAACAACCTGATCAACCAAGGCGTGAACGGCGTTGTCGGCGCTTATTGTTCATCTGCGACCATTCCGTCATCGGTACCATTGAACGAAGCCAACATCATACAGATTACACCGGCTTCAACCCATACCGATGTTACCGCGAGGGGATTTAAGCAGATTTTCAGGATGTGTCCCCGGGACGATATTCAGGCCTGGTCAACGGTCAAATTTCTCGAAGACGGCCTGAAAGTCAAAACACTGGCGCTGATCGACGATCGCCAGACCTATACCGTGGGCCTGACCGAGAACATCACCAAATTCGTCAATGAAGATAAAAAGATCAAGATCGTTGCGTTGGAGCACATTACACCCGGCGACAAGGATTTTACGGCCGTGCTGACCAAGCTAAAGAAAATTAATCCCGATGCCATTTACATGGGGGTTTATCAGCCCGAAGGATCCTTGATGGTGAGACAGGCCAAAGCATTGGGCATTAGGGCCAAACTGTTGTCGGAAGATGCGGTCTTTCATCCCAAATTTCTCGAAGTAGGTGGAAAAGCTGCCGAAGGAACATTTTTGACCTTTGCCAAGGCGCCGGATACACCGGAACGAAGGAACTTTGAAAAAACCTACAAAAAAATGTGGAACACCCAAACTATCGGCTCATACGGATATTATGCCTATGATTCCGCCATGGTTTTCATGAAAGCCGTCAAGAAGGCCGGTACGACAGACACGAACAAAGTCGCCGCCACGATCCGCGATAACACCTGGAACGGCGTGTCCGGCAAAATCAAGTTCGACAAGAAAGGCGACAGAAAGCTGGCGCACATCATCTGGATTGTCAAGGGCGGAAAATTCGTACCGTATTGGGATCCATTGACGGAAAAATACTTCTAGTGTCGAAATAAATAGACCGGGGGCCCATCGCCCCTGGTCTATTTTTACGTATATTGATGGAAAATTTCACCCCAAAATTACGACAACACAGGATTTGAATGGATACCTCGTCTTTCCTTGTTCAACAACTGATCAACGCTTTATTCCTGGGCAGCATCTATGCTCTGATCGCCCTGGGGTATACCATGGTTTACGGTATTATCGAACTGATCAATTTTGCCCATGGCGAGCTGTTTACAGCCGGCGCGTTTATCGGCATCATCGTCCTGTCCGCACTTCAAAAATACGGTTTTGTTGAAACACACTTTGTCCTGACGTTATTTCTTGTTTTCGGCATGGCCATGGCATATGTGGGGGTCCTTGGCGTCGCTATCGAGCATGTGGCTTACAAGCCGCTGCGTAATGCATCGCGTCTGGCGGCGATACTGAGCGCCCTTGGGATGTCGATATTTTTATCCAATGGCATGATGCTCAGCCAGGGCGTGTCTGACCGGGCATATCCGGCTATTTTCGGCATGAAGGGTTTTTCGATTATCGGCGCAAGGATCACTTACGGTCAGGTTTTTATCATCATATTGTCGCTGGTCTTAATGGTGGCATTGAACATGTTTGTGAACTGGAGCAAACTGGGAAAGGCCATGCGGGCGACAGCCCAAAACCAGGTCATGGCCCGGATGCTGGGCATTAATATCGACAGAACCATTCGCGTGACCTTTATAATCGGCCCGGCCCTGGGTGCCGCGGCAGGGGTTATGGTCGGCATGTATTACGGATCGGTCCGTTTCGACATGGGATTTATTTATATGATCAAGGCGTTTGCCGCGGCTATTTTAGGCGGTATCGGGTCTATTCCGGGAGCGGTTTTGGGTGGAATGATCATCGGCGGGGTCGAGGTGCTCTGGTCGGCATTTTTGCCCAGCGCGTGGAAAGACGTGACCACCTTCATCGTGCTGATTCTGGTGCTTTACTTTAAGCCAAGCGGCATACTCGGCGAGGACGTCAGTGAAACAAGGGTCTGAAATGGGCAACGGCGAATTCAAAAAATTTATCATCTATTCTCTCTTTCTGGCGGTGCTTATACTGCCGATGGTGGGTTTTCCCGGCACCCATTTTGAGGCAAAAAGAGCTTTTATCGTGTGGGGAGTTTTTGTCGGCGTTCTTGCCCTGGGCATGTTGAATCAGGTTGTGCGGCAAAGCGGCATTTACCAAAAAACTTTGGGCGGGCGTCATTCAGTCAGTCACCGAGTATCGAAACAATTTAAAAAAATACCTGTTAGACACTGGACTCTCATGCTGTTGGCTGCCGTTGCAGCATATCCGTTGCTGGCAAACAACTACATGGTGGATGTGGGGATTACGTGCCTGATCTATATTGTTCTGGGATTGGGTCTTAATATAGTGGTCGGACTCGCGGGTTTGCTGGATCTCGGGTATATCGCCTTTTATGCGGTGGGCGCCTATACTTACTCCCTGCTCAATCTGCATTTCGGTATGTCTTTTTGGCTCTGTCTGCCCATCGGCATTCTTTTAGGGGCGATTCTCGGCTGTGTTATCGGGTATCCCACACTCAGGATGCGAGGTGATTATCTTGCCATTGTCACCATGGGTTTCGGAGAAATTATTCGTCTGGTTTTAAATAATTGGGACAGTCTTACAAAAGGGCCTAACGGGTTGCTTGGAATGGCCAAACCGTCGGTCATGTATCCGGCATTTTCTCAAGGCGGTTTGGAGTGGGCGACGTATTCGTTGAAATCTTTGCACGCCCTTTACTATTTTATATTGCTGATTGCTGTGTTGACCGTTATCGGGGTTCGAAGACTGGATCAATCCCGTATCGGTCGCGCATGGGTTGCCATCCGTGAAGATGAGGTGGCGGCCGAATTGTCCGGGGTTCCCACCACCTGGCTGAAATTGCTCGCTTACGCGATGGGAGCGGCTTTTGCTTCGGTGGCGGGGGCGTTCTTTGCCGCCAAGCTGAGTTACACCAATCCGAACTTTTTTATTTTCATGGAATCCTGTATTGTCCTTTGCATCGTTGTTTTAGGAGGTGCAGGCAGCATCCCCGGTGTTATTCTGGCGGGCGTTCTTTTGATTGCCGTTCCGGAAGTATTTCGAGAGCTGCAAGATTATCGAATGTTTGCATTCGGTCTGGCAATGGCGGTGATGATGGTTTTACGGCCGGAGGGCCTTATTCCGGCAACGCGTCGCAAACTTGAACCATCCGACATTGAAACAGACACCATTGAAGAATTGGAGGAGAGCTATCAAGCCGTCGATTCTCGAACTTAAGAACGTGCATACGTATTACGGGAATATTCATGCCTTGAAAGGCATTTCCTGTACGATTCCTTCCGGCGATATCGCCTGCTTAATCGGTGCAAACGGCGCCGGCAAATCAACGACTTTGTTAACGATATTCGGGGTTCAGCGTGCAGCCAGGGGTGAGATCCGTTTCAAAGGCCACCCGATCCACCGTCTCCGGCCCGAACAAGTAGCTGTTCAGGGGATTTCCCAAGCGCCCGAAGGACGACAGATTTTTGCACGAATGACAACGCTGGAAAATCTGGAGATGGGGGCTTATTTGCGCAATGACAAGGCTGAGGTGGCCAGTGATATGGAATGGGTATTCGGCCTTTTTCCGAGATTAAAGGACCGAGCCCGTCAGCTGGGCGGGACCTTAAGCGGCGGAGAGCAGCAGATGCTCGCCATCGGACGGGCCCTTATGTCGCGGCCGGAACTCTTGTTGCTGGATGAGCCGTCTTTGGGCTTGGCTCCCAAACTGGTGGAGAAGATCTTTGAAACCATTCTGGAAATCAACAAAAACGGGGTGACTATTTTTCTGGTAGAACAAAATGCTCACATGGCGCTGAGCATCTCAAATACCGGCTATGTTATGGAAACCGGTCGAATCGTATTGACAGACAGTGCAGCGGCACTCTTAAAAAACGAAAAGGTCAAAAAAGCATATTTGGGGGAATAAGGGCTGAAATAATTTTTTCCCAGGTCTTGATGCGAGAACAAGGTCTCGATGCTAGGGTTGATCCGTGCGGCGTTGTGCCCGGATCATACTTGGCGATTTATTATCCTGTTCCTGATGCAATTGAAGTATGATAATGGATGCAATGATAATGATGCCGCCGACGATCTGAGCGGTCTCCATGAGTTCATTTAAAAAAAGATAGGATATTATGCCGGCCGTGATGGGTTCAAGCGTGGCGGTGATGCTGGCGCGGGTGGATCGAATCAGGTTGATTCCTTCCAGGTAAAGGCCAAAAGGAACCAGCGTCCCTAAAACACCGATATATAGTATCCATGACCATTGCACCGGAGAATAGGCGTGCATGAAAGCTTCAAGGGGAGGATGCAGTACGTTCCACACAAGGGCCCCGAAAAAGAGTGCAAAAAAAAGTACGGTCCACGGATTATAACGGCGCATGCCGTATTCACCATGGATGGAATACCATGCAAAGGTGACAGCTGACAGAATGCCGCTGATAATACCTATGATATTCATGGTCAAAATATCAAGATTATAAGCACCGACAACGAGATAGCAGCCGAACGTGGCCCCAAGCAGCGCCACAATGGTTGCCGGTGCAAGCTTTTCTCGCATAAACACCACCGAGTGGATCGCTATAAAACTCGGCGCAAGGTACTGAAGCAGGATAGCTGCGGCGACCTTGATTTTACTGATGGTAAAGAGATAAGTGAATTGAACGCCGGCCATCCCGACGGTACCGAACAGCATAAAATATAAAATATCTTTTCGGTCTATTTTAAGAAGGGATGCGTTGCGTATCAGCAACCATAAAAATAAGAGGACCGTGGATATGGTCAGGCGAAGTTGTACCAACTGGTAAGGCGTAATGCCGCTTTTAAAGAGAAATTTTGCCGATGCGCCGGACAGCCCCCACATTAAGGCGGCCAAAACGACATAAAGATAGCCCCAGCGATAGTTTTTAATGGATGTTTTTGATGTCACTTTCTACGAATCATTGAACTATAGTATTCACGCGTTGATGCGCAAAAGAAATGCAAATAACCGTTCATGTCCAAGGCTTTAAAGGACGCGTAACATTACTAAACAGTTAAGATGGATGTCAAACTTATTTTTGTGGAAAAAGAAGTTAGCGTACTAACTCACGGTAGAAGGGGGACGTTATGCAAATCGGTATTTTAAAAGAGATAAAAACAAAAGAAAACAGGGTTTCGGTTACACCGGAAGGTGTCGAGCAGATGCGGCAACACGGACATGAGGTGCGGGTTGAAACCGATGCCGGTTCCGGGTCTGACTTTTCCAACAAAGAATATGAAAACGCCGGGGCAATAATCTGCAGTACTTCGAAAGAGATTTACCAGGAATGCGAGATGATTATGAAAGTAAAAGAACCCCTTCCCGTTGAATATCCGTTTATCCAAAAGGGGCAGGTTCTGTTTACCTATTTTCATTTTGCCGCATCTTTGGAACTCACAAAAGCCTTTATGGACTCCGGAGCTGTTGCCGTTGCCTATGAGACCGTTGAACAACAAAACGGATCCCTGCCGCTGCTGACCCCCATGAGTGAAGTCGCCGGCCGACTGGCCGTCCAGGAAGGCGCCAAATACTTGGAAAAGACATATGGCGGCCGCGGTGTCCTTCTCAGCGGAGTTCCAGGAGTCGAGCCCGGCGTTGTTCTGATAATCGGTGGCGGGATTGTGGGGACCAGCGCCGCCGGAATCGCCTGCGGTCTTGGTGCAAAGGTGTATGTGCTCGACACCCGTCCTGATCGGCTTAGATATCTGGCGGATATCATGCCCAGGAACTGTTTTCCGATCATGTCCAGCCCGGCTACCATCAGAAGACTTTTAAAAGAAGCGGATGTTGTCGTGGGCGCTGTTTTGATTCATGGGGCTGCGGCTCCCAAATTGATCACCCGCGATATGTTGAAAATCATGAAGAAAGGATCGGTCCTTGTTGATGTGGCCATCGACCAGGGCGGGTGCGTTGAAACCGCAAAACCCACCACGCACGATGATCCTATATACGAGGTCGATGGTATTATCCATTACTGTGTAGCCAATATGCCCGGTGCGGTTTCATATACTTCCACAAAAGCGCTTACCAATGTAACGTTGCCGTATGCCCTTGAGATTGCGGATAAAGGATATAAGAAAGCGGCAAAAGAAAATCCGGAGATTCTCAAAGGCATCAATATTCTCAAAGGGAAGGTAACCTATAAAGCGGTGGCCGATGCCTTTGATTTGGAATATTGTCCGGTGGAAACCCTGCTATGAGCCCTTTGGAAAACGTCCTCTTTTTTCCAATCCCTGCGTCAGGCTCGAATTTTAATCCTCGAAATACTAGATGTATGTCTGTGGTTAAAATTTTCGCCTTTCTTGGTCTTGAAAAAAAATGAATATTTTTCAAAGGTCTCAGTATATATAATTTTTTTAAACCTTTAATATGATGTTAAGTTCAGATATTTCGAATTAATAGTTGGATTCCACGATTTTTGCCAATTCATCGAAATCTTCAATAATATAATCAGCGTTTGCGCATTCCAGATCTCTTCTCAACCGGTCTTTATCTGATGATGATTTAAGAATTCCGATACTGATATATCCTGCTCTGGCATTTGAAGCCGCCATCATGTCATCGGGCATGTCTCCGACATAATAATGTCCGGACACCCTGTTTTCCAGAGCCCCGGCGATGGCGTCGAGCATAAACGGATTCGGTTTGCTGAGAGAAACCTTTTTCTTGTCATTTTTAAATCGTTCTTCCTCTTCATTTATGCAATCATCCAGCGTTAGGACGTAAGTAAAATACTTTTTCAGATTAAATAATTCAAGAGGATAGTCTGCCTCGACCCGGGGCCGGCCGGTGGCGATGGCCAAGATATTCCGTCGGGATAGGTTTTCAAGAGTGGATTTGTCGATCAGCAAGGTTTCTTGATCGATGAGTCCTTTTTCGTGAAATACTTTTGACTGAACCTGATAGGTGGATTCGAAAAGCGCTTCCCCAAGATAAATCTCCTGAAAGATCTGTTTTATGATATTTCCGCTGCCAATATCACCGGTATAGAGGCGGGTAATAAAATCGTTTGATATTCTGCCATTTCTATCAAAGAGTGCAGATAAGGGATTGCTTTTTTCTTGCAAAAATCGGGCAAGACCGGAAACGTCGGCGCGTTTAATGGTCCTTTTATAGTTGCGCCAAGGGTTTGAGTCATGGTCTTCTATCGATATTTGGACGCGTGTGAACACGCGTGTGAACAAAAGATTGATAATTAAAAAGGTTAAATCCCAGTCATTATTCAAACCGCCGCTTTGTTTTACTCGGGCAAGTTCCGCATGGGAGAACAAAGGGTCCGGCAAGTTTTCCCACGAAGCAGCGCCTTTAAAAAAAAGCCTGGCAGCCATTCTAACAGCCTCTCGGTACGATCTTGACACATCGATGATGACGCCATCCATATCGAAAACAATTAATGCCCGGG
>CAZQAF010000066.1:0-19605 GCA_964591175.1 uncultured Desulfobacteraceae bacterium
ATTGCAATCGCCTAAGCTTACCGCAAGTATACAGATTTGAACATTATTCATCACTGTCTTGCCTGCATTGAATCCACCTTTAACTTCAAATGCGATCATCCCGCCGAAATATTTCATCTGCTTTTTAGCGATGTGGTGACCTTTATGAGAAACAAGACCCGGATAATACACCTTTTCTATTTTTGGATGCATTTCCAGCCATTTTGCGATTTTTAATGCATTGATGCTTTGTCTCTCCATCCTGACGGCAAGGGTTTTAATTCCCCTTAAAAAAAGCCAGGCATTAAACGGGCTCATGGTCGGTCCATAATGATGGACATATTTTTCTCTGATCCGATCCATCATTTTTTGGGTTCCTACGATAACGCCGCCGATAATATCAGCATGTCCGCCGATGTACTTGGTTGCAGAGTGCACGATGATGTCTGCACCAAGATGCAGTGGGTTCTGGAGATAGGGGGTCGCAAAAGTATTGTCTACGATAAGCGGAATACGGTGCTTTTTGGCAACGCCTGCCCATATTTCAATATCAATAATGTCTAAGGTCGGGTTGGCAGGGGTTTCAATATATAAGAATCTCGTGTTTTTATCTATTCGTTTTTCAATCTCCTGCGCTTTGCCGCAGGAAGCGGGAGGGACGAAGCGAGCTTCAATTTTAAGGTCTTTGAACCTCTTGGTAAAAAGGGCGAATGTTCCGCCATAGACGGTGGTGCAGGATATAAAATTTTCTCCGGGTGCTGCCAGAGAAAGCGCTGTTGATGCAATCGCCGCCATTCCGGATGATGTAACGACGGCATCTTCTCCGCCTTCCAGTACTGCCATTTTATCCTGGAGCAGAGACAGTGTGGGATTGGAGATTCTTGTGTATATGTGCCCCTCACCTTTTCCGGCAAACAACGCCGCTCCGTGATCTGCATTTTTAAATTGAAATGCAGAAGTCATATGGATTGGTGCAACAAGGTCCAGGGTATTTTGTTCTCGGGTATGGATACCTTGGACAATCTGTGTTTCTTTGGCCAATGTTTTCATAATTTTTCCCTGTGTCCTCAGCGTCAGTTTTTTCAATAAGCCGGGTTTCGATGATTAATGCGTATGTCTGTGGTTAAAATTTTCGCCTGCCTTGGACTTGAACAAAATTGAACATTTTTCAAAGGTCTCTAATAGTCCAACTCTTTGCAGCTGTTTTCGGCACAGCTTTGAATTTCAGGGGATTCATCGAAAGTCAGAATTTCGGATTTTTGGGGTTCGTTCAGCAAGGTTTTGGCGATGATGTAGCCGGCAATCGACCAGGTCTGTCTCCTGCGGGCTTCCTTTCCGACCAGCTTATTATGAATACCGTCGTAGTATTCGGGATAATTGTCTCGGGACAATCTTCTTTCCGCCAACTCAATCATTTCGCCCAAGTGTCCCGTGCGGCCCGTTTTGACGGAAGCCGCCGCCAGATACCAGATTAAAGACGGCCAGCTCCCGCCGTTGTGGTACGACCACGCAGTGTTCTTGGGGTCGTGCCCGGTGATCAGTCTCCATTCTTTTCCCGTCAATGCAGGATAACATATTTTTAGCGGCATTTCTCCCATCAGCTCTTTTTCGCGATTTTGCAGTAATGTCAATAACGCACCGGCCTGTTTTTTATCCGCGAGCGAGTTGATGATCATCAATAGATTTCCCGCGGTGAAAAATCTGAAATCCATCCGCGAGGGACCGACATTTCCGGCGAAGTAACCGTCGTCATCCGAAAGCCAGTTAAACACCCAGGAGGGAATGGATTCGGGGAAAATATTAAACCGGTTCAATGCATGCTCTTTATATTCTTCAATTTTAAATCTGTAGATTTGGTTCAGCGTCTTAAAATCCAGCCAATAGTATTTCCTGATATGATAAACCAGGTGTCCGAGCCGTCTATTTATATTTTCGAAATAAATTTTATTATCGTTGTTTTGGATAAGCAGTTCTTTGGCGGCAAGCAGGGCGGTGAAGAACAGGCTCTGAATTTCAAGAGGATAGCCGTATACACCCATTCGCCTGTCGATCATAAACGAACCGTCCGGCACGAGCATGGTTGGAAACATATCGAACCTGTTGGTCAAGGTGAGCTCGAGGATCGATTTTATAGATTGCTGGCAGTCATCGCCATGGGCGTAATCCCAGTCGTTGGTTTTTTTTACGTAGGCTCTGAGGATGTAAAGCCACCAAAAAACAGAATCGATGGGCGCGACCCTTGCGATGGCTTTTTCGCCGTAATCCGGGATAAGCTTTTCCCCTGCAGCGGCGTGACTGACTTTGAAACTGGCCGGCATTGTTCCTTTAGCCGGCAGGAAACAATCCATTTGACTTACCCGGCTTTGCAGCGAAACCGTCACTTCAAGAAAATTTTTGACGATCTCATGTCTGCCGTCCAGCAGGAATGCAAATGCGGATACGGCAAAATCCCTCATAAATATTTGATTATAATTCAATGGACTCAGTGATTTGTCTTCTGCAGCCAAAGTGCCGATCGGTCTCCCTTTGTATTCGACAATTGAATTTTCCAATAATTGCCAAGCTTCTTCGAGAAGATCGCCGTTTTTCATAACGTTTTATCCTTTAATTTGTTATAGGCTTCAGACGTGTTCTATACGCTTGTATTGATCGGGATTTTATTGCGCCGGGCCATGTGCTGTCGACCCTGCAATATTTTGGGTACGCCGACGTCGGAGGTTTTAGCCTGCGACGATTTAGTATATATTATCGAAGTATCAAAGGTTTGACAAGCCGGATATTGATACGTATTATCGTGACAAACCGGAAGCTCGGCATCAAATAACACAGACACCAGGTCTGTTGAGGTTGAAACATTATGTTTAACGATCTGCGAAAATTCAAAAAGACCTTATTTTTTCTTATTTTTCTTCCATTGCCGGTTTGGATGATCATCTCCCTGGCCGGATGCGGCGGGAGTGAAAATTTCCCTCCGGCCAGCGTACTTGTCAGCGGCGAGGTAACGTTGATGTGGAAGGACGTTGACGGTTCGGTTGTTTACAATGTTTATACCTCAAAGACCCCCGGCGTCACCGTTTTCAACAGCTATAAGATTTCCCATGTGACGAGTCCTTTTACCATCACCCGTCTGGAGCCCGGCGCCACTTATTATTTTATGATTACCGCAGAGGATGCCTCGGGGCGGATCTGGAAGTCAAAGGAGAAATCCTATACCGTCGGCAATACAAAGGGGGCCGTTCAATTCGGTGATATCGTAAACCGGTCAGCACAGAATACTAAAGTTTCGAATTCAAAGCAAAAAGTCAAAGCCACTGCCAATGAAACGCGCGATGTCACATTGGCATGGAAAAATGTCCCCAACGCAACGTCCTATAATATTTATTGGAGCGATAAGCCGGGTGTTACCAAAAAGAACGGAACCAAAATTTCCAACGTAAAAAGTCCCTACAAAATAACCGGATTGAAAAAAGGGAAGAAATATTACTTTGTCGTCACCGCGGTCAATGCGTCCGCTGAATCCAAAGAATCCAAGGAAATCTCATACTATGTTAAGCCATGAAGCCACTTATGAGAAGGCCAATAGAAGTATTGCCGTATAAATAAAGGAAACATCGAATGGAAATTTCTGATGCCGCTTCAGTCGAAGTCGATCAGGTCAAACAAAATCTATACAAACGCGCATCTTTGCTCGCCCAGATTACGGTGTTTTATAATCTTGTCGAGGGCCTGGTATCGGTATTTTTCGGCGCTGAGGATCAAACGCTTTCTTTGTTGGGTTTTGGCATCGATTCTTTTGTGGAGGTGTTGTCCGGTATCGGTATTTGGTATATGGTCCGGCGGATTCGTGAAAACTCGGGCGCCCACCCGGGTCCCTTTGAAAAAACGGCGCTTCGAATCACTGGCATTTCGTTTTATATATTGGCCGCCGGCCTGATCGTCACCGCCGGCATCAGTATATACCAGGGACATCGGCCGGAAACCACTTTCTGGGGAATTGTTATTGCGCTGATATCCATTTTCACGATGTGGGCGTTGATCCATTTTAAGGTTAAAGTGGGACGGCAACTGGGTTCCGAGGCGATCTTGGAAGATGCCAACTGTACCAAAACCTGCCTCTATCTCTCTTTAATCCTGCTTGTGGCCAGTGCGGGGTTTGAATTGACCGGCATCGGCGGCATCGATTCCATCGGCGCTGTCCTGATTGCCGCATTTTCATTCCGGGAGGGACGGGAAGCCTTTGAGAAATCCCGCGGTGAATCCTGTTGTTGTAATCGCTGCGACACTTCATAATTAGAATTCCTGTCACGCCAAGGCGGGAAAAGTCTTTTTCAAAAACGATAGAATACCATTAAACCCATTATTCCGATATTTCCTATTTGGAATCGGTGTGTTTAAACATGTTGTCCATATAAAACGGGTCGTCAAAGTCGCGCTCCCCAACGAAAGCAACGGCATGACGTCCCCACTGGCGCATGGCTCCCGGAGAATAAACGCCCGGGTCGAGGACCCCGGATTCCTCGGTTTTGTTTACCCGACGGGAAAGCCGATAAATGCGCCTTGAGCGAAGCGAAATCCCGCCCACGGGGATCTCCTTCGTTGCCGAGGGCTCGCGGTAGATGACTACAGCTTCACCCTCGGACGCCTTGGATCTGGGGCATCACAGCCATAGGCGGGCAAGCCTCGACTTTCGCTCAATTAGGGTTGTACTGCCCATATTCTGACCATTTTTGATTGGGATGTTTCTCTCCATCTATTCTTGTGTTAACAATCCACTTTATTTTTATATGGATATTTCAGTATGAACACAATATTGTCGATAATAAGTTATTAACCGCTAACATTCATAAAGGAACTTAAGAATGAACTGTGTTTTTGCCAGAATGATGTACACTGGCCAATCGATTAACGAAAACGCTTATTTGAAAATAAAAGACAACAAGATCGCCGGAATTTCCAAAACCGCCGAAGGCCGGCTTTTGGGGAAATTCGACGTCATTACACCGGCATTTATCGATCCGCACAGTCACATCGGCATCTATCGTGCCGGAGAACCGAATGATCAGGGGGAAAGCAACGAAAAAATGAATACCTTTCCGGTGCTTTCCGACGTCCTCGATTCATTGCAGATGGACGATGCCGCTTTCAGGGACGCCATTGAGATGGGGGTGCTGTATTCGTGTATCGTCCCGGGCAGCGGCAATATTCTCAGCGGCCGGTCCGCGGTCATCCGCCACTGGGCCGCGCACAGCAACGCCGCTCTGGTTTCACGGGCCGGGATCAAGGCGGCCCTGGGCTACAATCCCATGTCCACCAAGGACTGGAAGGGAGAACGACCCACAACCCGCATGGGGGCCATGGGTCTTCTCAGGGGACAACTGGATGAAGTGCGCCAAAAGATAAAAACCCGGCGCCGTGCTACGGGAAAAAGGAAAGAAAAAATTGTTTTCTCAGCGACTCAGGCGATTTTCAGGGATATTCTGGAGGGCAAAGAGACGCTAAGGACACATGTCCATAAAATTGACGATATTGCCGCTTTGCTTCGTCTTGCGGAAGAATTCAAGCTCAAGGTAACGGTCGAACATGCCATGGACGTGCATGGTCCGGAGATATTCGGCGAGTTGAAAAAAGCCGGCATCCCGGTCATTTACGGACCGGTGGACGCCTTTGCCTCCAAAGTGGAACTCAAGCACAAAAACTGGCAGAACATCCGGCATCTCCTGGAGTCCGGGGTACAATACGGACTGATGACCGACCACCCGGTGACGCCTGCCAGAAATCTTTTGATGCAGACCCGCTGGTTCATCCGCGCCGGTCTGTCAAAACAGCAGGCCGTGGAACTGATTTCCAGGAGAAACGCTGAAATTTTGGGCATTGACCGTATGGTCGGCACCCTTCGGAAAGGCCGGTGGGCATCTTTTGTCTGCTGGAACGGCGATCCTTTCGACCTGACAAAATACCCGGTCGCCGTATTTGCCGAAGGCTCGCAAATATATCCGGTTTAGATCTCCTTTCACAGATTTTTGAATCCGTTTAAAGGAGATTTAATCTCCGTAGAATCTATTCCGCATCACCGACCAGCGGCCGTTCTCTCTCCAACTTATAATAGACCAAAAATCTTGACTCCCTTCGATCCTTATCGGCGGGATAGCGTCGTCGGCTAAGGGAATCGATCAAGCCGGAATCCTGCTCTTCTCGAATTTTAGTCAGATAGAGTCTTTTTCCGTTGTATTCCGGGCTGTCTTCTCTGAACAGATACACCGCGTGTGAATTTAACTCGGTGTTCTTATGGGTCAACCGGTCCCGCATGATAAACGCCAGAGACCCGTCTTCCATAACATGGGGCCGCGAGTAGATTGCAGAATTCACTTTTCCATGGTTGTCTGCCGTAGACAGTACGCCCAGCCCTTTCGTATTTTCGAAATAATCCTTGAGTTTCATGGTATCGTCTCCATTAGGCTTTTGTTTTCCCTATTGTGTTTTAAAGATGGCCACCGCTAACCGATTGTCAAGCCGGAAAAACAGCGTCCACGTTTTTTCCGCCCCGTAAGCGTTGGCACAACGAAATGAAAGACAGCAGCAGCGATGCCGCTGTCTTTCTTCAATTTTGTGTTCAGCCATGATATGATCGCGCTTATCCACCGAAGTTGCCGGCGCCGATGAATGCCATTGCATCCTGGCATTTGACAGGTAATTCCTATTATTTTACAACCCATAGGTTCGATGAGATCATTCACGCTGGCTTGACATTTTCGTTTCCATTAAATTACCATATCGGCCATGGACTTCTACTGTGGCACAAAATTAACCCAAATGGAAAAAATTACGGATTGGCGACTTAATGATTCGACTTGGATTGTGTTGTATATTTAGGAAAGAACCGATTAAATTCCGGAGAACGACGGCCAAATATCTAAACCGATTCGATCGAAAGAAGCAATTGCATTATATTTCAGAAATTTGTGAGCACAACGCAAAATCTCTTCTTGACGCGCTTATATTCTGCAATCGACATGGTATTCAGGATTTTCGGGTCAATAGCCAGATCCTGCCGCTTAAAACCCATCCTGATGCCGGTTATCAAATTGAAGATCTCCCCCATTATCGAAAAATTATGGATAGGTTTCGAGGATGTGGTGTATTTTGCAGGGAAAACGATCTCAGAACAACCTTTCATCCGGACCAGTTTGTTTTGCTTTCCTCGACCAACCCCACCGTTATCCGAAACTCTCTGGCTGAACTACGATACCAGGCACAGGTGGCCAGCTGGATCAATGCCGACGTCATCAACATTCACGGCGGTGGTGTATATGGTAACAAAACCGGAGCGTTGCGACGTCTCATCTCTCAAATTAAAAAGCTGCCTGATTCGATTCGAACGCGTCTGACGCTGGAAAACGATGATCGGGCGTATACGCCAAAAGATTTACTTCCCGTATGTTTGGACATGGGTATTCCCCTTGTTTATGATGTCCATCACCACAGATGCTTGCCGGACGGATTCGCCGTTGAAAAGGCAACTGAACTGGCTATTCAAACCTGGAACCGAGAACCGCTTTTCCATCTGTCCAGCCCCAAGAACGGATGGGAGAGTTCCTCCGTCAATAAACACCATGACTATATCGACCCGAACGACGTTCCGGACTGCTGGTTGAACCTGGATATTACGGTTGAGGTTGAGGCAAAAGCCAAGGAACTCGCGGTGTTAAAATTAAAAAAGGACATGGAAAAATGGTATTTTTAAGTATTTACTGCCCCAAGGCATTATCATATGCTTCCATGACCTCTTGTCCCAAAATAAGTTCCTGCCCCTGATATCTGGGTGAGAAATGGAAGGGCGTCACCCGCTGCACGTTGGCTTTGCCGGCAATGAGACCGGCCTGCCGCGCGGTCAAATGGCCTTTGTTTCCGGCAATATCTTTGTCTTTATCCAAAAAAGACGCTTCAATAAAAAGATGGTCGGAATCTTTCACCAGTTCGACGATCTTTTCTACGTTCGATTCGCTGAAAGCCACATCGGTAATATAAGACACCTTCTGGCCCGGCGTGATCAGGGCGATTTGTTCTGCAAGGTCTTTTAGGACGAATTTTTTTTTGGCCTGTCCATTGCCGGATGGTATTTCAAATTTCGAATCAGGATCTTCATGATCAAAAAGCGATTGTTTGAACTGTTTTATCCAAGGCCCGATCTCCAGTTCGAGCCGGGCAACGTCGGCTTTTTTGATATTGACATGAAATCTTTCCTTCATCGCAAATCCAAGACAGGAAAGGCCGTGATCGAGCACGCGGGAAAAAACAGACAGCGTCGGTTCCTGGTGAAGAAGGCCGTCGAAAGCGCGTTCGGAGGCCTTGCCGTCCGGAATGAATCCTTTTTGACAGATATAGTCTCGGGTCGTCAGATGGTCGGCGTGCACTTCGGTGACATGCAGCGCCAGATGATTGCTGTAATTGTGAACGAGGTTCCATGAATATCCGGCGAGCTTTCCCTCGACATTTTTTATGAAGCCTTCCGGGCCATACAGGTAAAGATCCTGATCGCGGCCAAGAAAAAGTCTGAGCAGCCGGTCGAATCCGATAAAGTGATCCATATGGGTATGGGTGACAAAGACATGGCTGATCTTGAGGATATCCCTGGCTGAGATTGAATGAATGTCTCCCAGATCAAAAATCATGGCGCGTTTTTGATGAAGAAAGGGGATAAACACCCCCGGGTCGCCGAGAGGTTCGTTCACCAACCTGGGGAGAAATGAAGGGCGCATGGTTAGGTCTGAAATTTTGTAACCTGCCGGTTGATGCAAATATAAATTTCTTCGTCAGAGCCGAACACATCAACCACGACTTTATGGTTGATGAGGGTCTCTATGACAAAAGCGGCAATATAAAGACTGACGACATTCGGATTCGAAACCACATGTCTAAACGGCGCAATCCTGTAATCGACATCAAATTCGTCGCTGCGGGTCAGATTTTCGATACATTTAGATATTTGTTCTTCGAGCACGTTTTTATTCGTGGTCTCCACAAGGCTCTCTTCGACAAGCTTCATGGCAATGGCGTTGGAGAGGGGTTCGATATATTCTTTTGCGGAGTCTATTGCTTTTCTGCGGGCATATTCTTTTGAAGATTCGATTCTTGACAAAATTTTTGATTCACGCTTGCTGGGTCGAAATACTTTGGCCATAATGATTCACCTATAATTTAGTGTCTCTGAATTTCTTTACCTTATTGAAATTTTTAGTTCTTTAACCATGGATAATAATGCCGAGTTTCACCTATTGCAAGAAAAATGTTTACGCTGACAATGTCATGTTTCTTCAACAACGATCTGAGCGCTTTTTCTGCCGTTCCACCGGTTCCGGCGAAGCCGGTATGCGATTTTCTCGAAATAATTTTTTTCAAAACCCGTACTGCCGGCATTGAATTGTATGGCGTTGAATCTTTTTTCAGCTTCACCGGTCTTTTGCTTTAATACCATTTGCCGGTGATGCCCCCCCACCTGTTTTGAAGATGCAATCCCGATATTTTCGGCCATAAAAAGCGGTTCGTGGTTTCCGATGCCGAATGGCTTCAACAATTCGAGTTCATCCATCAACCGGTCTGAAATATCGGTAAAATCGAGTCGATAATCAATGGTGATTTTCGGTATAAAATCCAGTGGGCCTGCCATCCGGCTGACAACATGTTCAAAACGCGTTTTAAATGGTTCTATATTTTCATCTCTTATTTTAAGACCCGCTGCCATTGAATGCCCGCCAAAGGTTTCAAGGTGATCTCCGCAGGCAAACAATCCTTTATACAGATTGATTCCGGGGATACTTCTGGCAGAGCCTTTTCCGATGCCATCCGCTGTCGTGACCAGTACCACCGGACGATAAAATTGTTTCATGATTCTGGCGGCAACAATTCCAAGAATCCCCAGGGGCCAGTTTCGATCGGATAGAACCAGGGAATTTTTTTGGAGCAGATCCGGATTCTGTTTCAAGTGATCGAGGATTTGGGAAAGGATTTTATTTTCGATGCTTCTCCGGTCCTGGTTCAAGTGGTTGAGTGAACGCGCAATTTCCCGGGCTTTTTGGTCTTCTTCGGCAATGAGAAGCTCGACGGCTCTCGAAGCGTGGTCCATCCTGCCCGAAGCGTTCAACCTGGGCGCCATGTAAAAAACAATATCTTCGGCATCGATGGCATGTTTGTCGATCCCGCATACCCCTATCAAGGCATTCAAACCGCGTCGGCGCGTGGAGCGGATCAGTTTCACGCCTGTCTTGGTGAGTATTCGGTTTTCGCGGGTTAACGGAACCATATCTGCCAATGTGCCGAGGGCGACAAGGTCCAGGTATTTTTTCAAATTCGGTTCTTTTCGATGTTTCCAAAAATCAGCGTCACGAAGCTTTTTTCGAAGACAGACCAAAAGATAAAACGCCACGCCGACGCCGGCAAGATCTCCAAAACCGGACGGATCAAGGTCTCGCTTGGGATTTACAACTGCAACGGCACGGGGTACGGTGCCGGATACCATGTGATGGTCGGTAATAATAATATCGATGCCGGCGTCTTTTGCCGCTGTCACCGCATCGTGACTGTCGGATCCGCAATCTACGGTAATAATGAGATTTATTGCATTGGGCAGCGCCACATCCGAAATATGATGTTTTTTCAGTCCGAATCCTTCGGTGATCCGGTGAGGAATATAATAGGACACCCGGGCGCCGATGCGGCGAAAAAATTTGAGAAAAAGGGTTGTGGCGGTAATGCCGTCAACATCGTAATCGCCGAAAATTAAAATTTTCTCTTTTCTCAGGATAGCCGAAATAATTCGATCGACAGCGGCATCCATATCTTTAATGGAAAAAGGGGGACTCAGATGGTTCAGTGATGTGTGGAAGAAATTTGAGGCATGTTCTGCACTGAGAATATGACGATTGACCAGGATTGAAGCGACGGCCGGATGGCATTGGATGTCCCTGCATAGGTTTTCAACCAATTGAGCATCCGGCACAAGTATTTGCCACTCTTTTTTCATCAAAATTAGGAGTTTGCCTGAACATAACTTTCTATTCAGCCGCTAATCAAGGCGTCAAATCTTAAACTAAATATTGTAGGATAGCCGTCATATACCGGCGAGTTCGTCCGATGTCAACTTGTAATTTTAATCTATAGGATCAAGTTGTCTGGTATACCTCATAATACCTTAACACTTTGTCGATATATATCTGAGTGGCTTTAAAGGGCGGAATCCCGCCATATTTTCTCACATTATGAGTACCGGCATTGTAAGCTGCCAGTGCCAGCTTGATTTTCCCGTCGAATTGATCCAGGAGTTGCTTAAAATACCGTACTCCGGCGTCTATATTATGATCCGGCTTAAAGCTGTCTTTAACCCCTAAAAATTTTGCGGTTCGCGGCATTAACTGCATCAGTCCTCTGGCGCCGACTTTGGACACCGCCCTTGGATTAAAGCCCGATTCAGCCATGATAATGGCTTTGATAATTTCAGGTTCCACCTGATACCGCACCGCTGCTTCAAGGACGATGTGGTGATATCTTTTTTCGGCACGTTTCTGTTTGGGGGTCAATGCCATTTCGGCAGAGCGTTTCGCCGACGCGACTTCGCGATGGGAAAGATCTGAAACAGGGTGCGCGGTATCAGGATATGTTTTTATATTGTTATGCGGGCACATGATCTTGTTATAAAACCAGTTTTCGCTTTTCTTCGCGAACTCTTCGGGCTTCCAACCGTTCAGCGCCGCAATGAGGGATAAAAGCATAAAAAATACAACGGACTTGCCCATTAAAAATCTTAACGACGTTTTGTTTGTACCAGAATGATTTCTCATGGTCGTTCTCATGATAATAACCTCGCTAAAGCAAAATCAATAGGATGACATTAAATCTTTCAGGCCAGGTGCTGAATAAGGTCCCCGACCGGGCGATCCGCATTGAATGCACTGCATCTCGGGCACAGGCACAACGTCACATTGAGTCCATTCCATTCAATGAGGCACAAATGGCGGGCTTCATGTTCGTTGCACACAAAACAATTTAAATAGATGTCTGCGGATAGCTTTTTTTGTTTTTTATACAAACTGCACCTCCATGTTCTTATCATTCGGACAGGCTCTCTTTTTGACGCCGCCGATGTTTGACGATGATAAGAGCAACTGGCGTGCCAGGACGACGGTTAATTTAATTTAAATAGTAAATCTAGTGAGTTGTATGTCGGGCCAACACTTTGTGCAAAAGAGAGCCCATCAAAATGAAAAGCAATTTCAAGAAAATTGTTCAAGATCCAACACCGCGGATGCATATTTTTCGATGATGCGGAAGCGGCAGGGCTTCATTAAATCAACTGAAATCCCATCAATCGGGAACCATCTTGACAGATAACGCTGATCTTATTTGATCGATCTGTTTGAAAACGTTAATAATATCAATATCGAGCCGGATGTGGGAGGCAGATCTTAAAAAGATAAGGGGATTGATGACGGGGGAGCCGTCCCGAAATGATATGCATTTTCTCGGAGCGAGGGGAACGTTCAAAATGCAACACCTCAGGCGATGTAAAGCTTATTTTATTTTTCAGCCAAAAAATTAATCATACCTGAAGCGACCAAATTCACGGAAAGCTGACAAATCATGATGGTTTTAAATTGTATTTTTTAATTTTACTGTAGAGGGTGCCTCGAGCGATTTCCAGTTCCATGGCCGCCTGTTTCAGATTCCAATGATTTTCATCGAGTACTTTTTGTATCAATGTGGCCTCCGCCAAAGCAAGGGATGGTGATGTAAGCGATATACGGAATTTTTTTTTATCAAATGCCTGTTCGATGTTGTCCGGCAAATCACCGGGCTGAATCTGGTCGGTTTTGCAAAAAATCAGCGCATGCTTAATGACATTTCCCAGCTCCCGCACATTTCCCGGCCAGTGGTATCGCGTCAATATTTTCAAGGCGGATTTTGATATTTGTGAGATATTCTTTTTATTTTCCTGTGAGTATTTTTCCATGAAATAGATTGCCAGAAGGGGAATATCCATATTTCGTTCTCTTAGCGGAGGCACGGCAATCGATACCACGTTAACCCGATAGAAGAGATCCTCACGAAAACGTTTCTCTGAAATGGCGTCCGAGAGATCCTGGTTTGTTGCGCAAAGGATACGGGTGTCGACACGGATGGTTCGGGTACCGCCCACCCGCTGAAACGTTCCGGTTTCAAGCACTCTTAAAAGCGACACCTGGGTTTGAAGGGGGACATCGCCGATTTCATCCAAAAAGAGGGTGCCTTCATCGGCTTTTTCAAAGAGTCCGATTTTTTGGGTGTCTGCCCCTGTAAATGCGCCTTTCTCGTGACCGAATAATTCGCTGTTAATAATCGATTCGGTTAACGCCGCACAATTGACGCGACAAAACGGTTTGTCGCGTCGATTACTTCGATAATGAATCGCTTCTGCAATGAGTTCTTTTCCAGCGCCGCTTTCTCCGGTGATGAGAACAGAGGCGGTGGTCTTGGCCAGCGCTATGATCATTTCGTAAATTTTGAACATTTTGCGATCTTGCCCGATAATATTTTCAAACCGGTATTGCTTCCGCCGGTCGTTGGGCGGAATGGTGCTGATTTTGATGATTTCCCGATGCTCTATTATTTTTGCCAGCAACCTTTTAATCAAGTCAAAATCAAAAGGCTTCTGGAGGTAGTCATATGCACCCAATTTCATTGCGCGTACGGCGTCTTCCACAGAGCCGTATCCCGTAATGGCGATGACGAAAATATCCGGGTATTGTTCACGAATTTTTTTCAGCAGCGTCAAGCCGTCCATTTCCGGCATCTTGATATCGGTGAGTACGACATCCACCGGCGTTATCTGAAGCATTTGCAGCGCCTCGATACCCCTCGATGCGGTGACGATGCGCAAGTGTTTTTCTTTTCGCATGGCGCGAATAAACACTTTCTGGTTGGTGTTATCATCATCGACAAATAGAATCGTAGTTTCGGCTTTCATTAATCTCCTCGGCTGACACAGTAAAATAAATAACTGCTTCAAAAATTTAAAACGCTCAGTTTGGGTTATATTTAACACATTTACTCTGTTTTATTCAAATCATAACTCTCATAAGCCTCTTTTTTATAAATATAAAGCGTCTAAAGTATCTCCTCATGGAATAAAAGAGTTGAAAAATTGTTAAAAACAGGCTTTACATTTTTCAACCTTAGCGTATTGACGGCGCCGATCAATAGCTTATATTATGTTAAATCGTATTCAGGAGAGACAATGTCGGACAACGTGAACATTCCGGATGAGCTTACAGAAACCTTCAAACGCTTGATGAATCAGGTCCCTGAAAAATTGAAAAGCGACAGTTATACCCAACAAGTCACTCAACTCTATTTGAAACTGGGGGGTGAAAAGCTGGCAAGACAATATATCGATATTGTTAAGTTGTCTGTTCATGACGAGGAACATCAAACCAACGATGACGCCGAAAATCCCGAAGATTCCGATATGGATGAAGAGGATTCCGATTATGATTCATAAGTCTTCGACAAAAGAGGATGTTTATTTAAACAATGGAGGCCGTGAATGAAAGATCCTGAAAATATCGACTTTAAAATGCCGGATGACCTGAAAAAATGTGTTGAATTTCACGGACATCTATGCCCGGGGCTTGTATATGGCTACCTTGTTGCAGAAGCGGCAATGAATCTTCTTGAACTCAAACGATCGAAGGATGAGGAGGTGGTCGCCATTAGTGAAAATGATTCATGTGCGGTGGACGCATTACAAGTCCTTTTGGGGACTTCCACCGGAAAGGGCAACCTCATTTTAAAGGATTACGGGAAAAACGCCTATACTGTTTTCAATCGGAAAAGCAAAACAGCTTACCGATTTTCACGAAAAAATATGTATCGATATGACGATCAATCCCAAGACGAATTTATCCGCCTTGACGCAGCCATTTCTTCGGGCACGGCAACGGCGGCGGAGAAACGACGTCATAAGATGTTGAAGTCACAGGACCTTCTTAGAAAACCATTTGGCGATGTATTTTCCACTGAAAAAACCGATTGTGCGATCCCGCCTTATGCACCGATAGCACGCTCGGAAGCCTGTGCAAAATGCGGTGAAATGACCATGTCTACGAAAATGGTTCAGGATGAAAGCGGCAAGTATATGTGTATTCCGTGTGGTTCTTGAGCCTCGATGCGAGACCTTTGAATAAAAATTCATAAAAAAGGGCAACACAAAAACGGTGTTGCCCTTAAAACAGATCCGATATTATATTTAACCGCAAGTGCTTGTTGACCCACAGCCTGAACACCCGGCTCCGAAGTCGATCGCACAATCGAGTTTAAATCCTATTTCTGAAAAATCGACTTTAATGGGATTTGCCTTTTGCATGAAATCCTTATCGACAATATATTGAAACCCTTCAATATCAAAGACATCATCCGTGGCTTTTGGCTCATCCAGAGCCATGGCAAGAGACGGGCCGCCTCATCCGCCTGAATTTAAAAAGATTCGAATGGGCGAAACTTCCTTTCCTTTGAAATATTCGGCAATTTGCTTTGTTGCTGCTCCTGTGACTTCAACCATTATTTTCTCCTTTGTTTGCAAAAATCAGCCTGTTTGACCGGAATTAAAATTTGTACTAAAATAGTATCATTTGTTTGATTTGTCAATGGAAAGCGCTTTAAAACTATGTTTTCGCGGGGATGGCCGGTCGGACTTTTTTGTTGAACTTATGGACGGTGAGATGGTAGAAAATAGATGGTTCGTCTAATTAAATATACGCATACACATATGATATTCATTTCTTGGGATTCGGCTTGGAAACGATAAGAAAAATTATTCGCGTTGATCGTAGAGAGATCTGTTTTCTAAAATTTATTTTAGAGGCATATGACGGCATTGCCACCATGACCACCATCGACGCCCATCAAGGTATCGTACTGCTTCGAATCGCTCCCGGTTGTGAAAAAGAGGTTGAAGCCATAATACGGGACCTTGGTAGAGACATCATGATCAACGTCTTTGATGGCTGCCATGACACGATGTTTGACGAATGTGACTGGAAAATATGAGAACCAAATACTTATACATGAATACCATCGGCTGTCAGATGAATGTTTACGACTCCGACCAAATTGCTAATGGGTTGAAATCTTTACATTATGAAATGACCCCGTCTCTGGAGGAGGCGGATCTCATTATTGTGAATACATGTGCCATCAGGGAAAAAGCGGAACAGAAAGTTTTCAGCTTTTTAGGACGCCTGGCGGGGCTGAAGAGAAAAAGACCGGATGTGATCATTGGCGTGGGCGGATGCGTGGCGCAACAAGAAGGTGCAAAAATTTTGCAGCGCCTGCCCCATCTCGATCTCGTTTTCGGTACACATGCGATTGACCGTCTGCCCGATGCCGTACAGACCATTGCATCCAAGAGATGCCGTATTGTGGACATCCAAATGGCGGACCAAATTAAAGAGTCGGATTTTGTTGCCAGCGGATGTGACGACAAACACGTCACCCGCTTTGTGACGATCATGCAAGGGTGCGATAACTATTGCACATACTGCGTCGTCCCTTATGTCAGAGGCGGAGAATCCAGCAGGCGTCCGGAAAATATTGTACGAGAAATCCGGCGGCTTGTTGAATCCGGAGTGCGGGAGGTCACCTTGCTGGGTCAGAATGTGAACAGTTATGGAAAAAAAGAAAACCTTTGCACATTTGTCGAGCTCCTGCGGCGTATTAACGACATTGACGCTCTTTTAAGAATCCGGTTTACCACGTCGCATCCCAAAGATCTTTCATCCGAGCTCATCCTTGCTTTCAACGACCTTGATAAACTGTGCCATCATATTCATTTGCCCATCCAATCGGGTTCGAACAGGGTCTTAAAGATGATGAACCGAAAATATACCCGGGAGATATACCTTGAAAAAATCGATAAGCTGCGTAATATATGTCCTAGGATCGCGGTTACGACAGATATTATCGTTGGTTTTCCCGGTGAGACCAGAATGGATTTTGAAAAGACGCTGGAATTGATGAGGGCCGTTGAATTCGACGGTCTGTTTGCTTTTCAATATTCCGATCGTCCGAATGCGGCAGCCGTTCGATTGCCGGGGAAGATATCGGAACAGGAAAAGAAAGAAAGACTGCAAGAGGTTCTCGATTTACAGGATTATTTCACAACCCGAAAAAACAAGGCTTTGAAAGGTTCGATACAAACGGTTCTTGTGGAAGGTTTAAGCAAAAAACAAAACCGGGTCAATTATTCGGACAAAAGTCAACGTCTCCAGTGGACAGGCCGGACATCGACAAACAAAATTGTAAATTTTTTCGAAAATGACGATGTGAATGCCGATGATAAAGCCATGATGGGCCGATTGGTAAAGGTTAAAATTTTAAAAACATTTTCCCATTCACTCTGGGGCAAAACAGACAGCAAAGAACCAACTGATGTTGGTTTGAGAGGAGAAAAGAGTTATGTTACATGAAGTCAACATAGCGAGCATGGCAATAGACCCAACATCAAACACCCCGATAATCATTTTGAAGTCCATAAAAGGGGATCAAGCGGTTCCGATATGGATCGGTTTGCTCGAAGCAACGTCCATTGCTTCGGCCCTCAGGGATATCAAGTTCGATCGTCCCATGACCCATGATCTTTTCAAAAATTTTATCGACAGTCTGGAAATGGCGGTATCGAAAGTTGAAGTGTGTGATTTAAAGGACAATACGTTCTATGCCCGCATATATTTTGTATCGGAAGCGAAAAGTTTCGATATGGATGCCCGTCCGAGCGATGCCATCGCCATCGCCCTTCGGTTTGGCGCGCCGATCTTTGTTGATGATAAAATATTTGAGAATTCTCAAATGACCGACAGCGACTACGAGGTGTTAAACAAAAGTGAAGAAGGGAAAAAATGGGCGGAATATCTCGAAAATCTTTCTCCCGAGGATTTCGGTAAATACAAAGTGTAACATCCCTTTCAACCATCAAATCGCGAATTCTCCGTTTTCATAGATGGTCTTCTTTTTGCCGGAGGCAAGATGGGCCACCACTCGTTTTTTCTCCGTATTGACGAGATCCCAGTGGAGGGCTGAATCATTGAATCCGAGGCGTTTCTTTTCTTCCCTGGTCAATTCTTTTGGATTTCCTTTATACGTATCGGCATAGGATGCGCCCAGCGCCATATGACAGTTCCCGTATTCGCCGCCGAAGTTTTCGTCAAAGAGCGTGTTTGCCATGAACCGGTTGATCCTTGAGAACCTCTTGTCCGTTAAGGAAAATTCACCCACCTTATTCGCCCCTTTATCCATGGAGAGCTGCCGGGTAACAAAATTTTTTCCCTGTTGCGCATCGATTTTTACCACAGTGCCTTTTTTGAATTCAAGCCTGACGCCTTTTACGGTGTTGCCGTTTCGAAATGAAGGCTGATTCGAGAAGTATATGCCTTTCGTGCCTCTCCAATCCGGCGACAGGAATATTTCAAAGCTCGGGATGTTATGACCCGAGATGCCCACCCATTTGCGTTTTTCCCCCGGTGTTATGAAAAGGTCCATATGCTCTGATTCAATATGGTAAAAATTTACTTTCATACTGTTGAGCCGCTTTTTAATGGATGCCGCTTGACGATAAATTTGCTGCCACTGGGAAACCGGAGAATTACTGTCCAGAAAGCATGCATTGATGATTTGGGCGGCATATGCTTTCATGGAAAGCCTGGCATGTCTGGCCAGTTCCTTTGTAGGAAACGCGCACAGGGTCCATCCGAAATCGCCGGTCTGATCCCGGACGTCGAGAATATCGCGCAATTGTTTTCGAGCAACGGCGGCTTTGCCGATCTTTTTGGGATCGATATGGCTCAAATGGGTGATGGATTCCGGCGCGTGTAAAAAAATGCCGCCGTTTAACCGGTTAAAAAGCTCTTTTTCTCCGGGAGGCTGGAAGGTAATCTGCGTGTTGTTTGCGCGTTCAAAAAACCGTTGCTCCATGGTTGCGGTGAGGTTTGACCGCTGGACCGGATGGATTCCCAAGTCCAAAAGCTTTGCATAAACAACTTCAGCCAGCTGGACGGCAGGCATATCATAACGAATCAGCACGACATCGTTTTTTTTAAAGGTCTTGGTTCTGGCGGTTTTAAGCCCCCACAACAATATATCCGCATACCGATCCAGTTGTTTGTCGGTGAACATGGTTTGAGCTCCCAATATAACTATGGATGATTATCTTTCAAAAAAAGGCGGTGGTACTCTGAATCACTGAGGTGCTTTTTAAGGAGACGCGTCAGCAGTGAAAAGATTTCTTCCAGTTCTTCATCGGACAGCCGTTCCGCCAAGGCTTTCATCAGTGTGTCGTCGGAAAATTTCTGAAGGTAATAGATAATTGTATTTTCATCGGTTTTTCGATCGAACCCCATGCCCACGAAGCCATTGTAGGTTTCAACATGACGGTGTGTATGGTCGGACATTTTTTCTCCAAGAAACCGTTAATAAAGTGTTCAGTGTTCGGTGTTCAGCGTTCAGCGGTTTATAGGTTCAGGTGTTCAGGTTCTTTTGTTCTTAATGAATGGAAGTTATCCTTCAACCTTTACCCTGAGTACCATCTGAACTCCGAACTCTGAACAC
>CAZQAF010000067.1:0-19185 GCA_964591175.1 uncultured Desulfobacteraceae bacterium
GTGGTACGCCCGGCTGGGTTCGAACCAGCGGCTTCCAGCTCCGGAGGCTGGCGCTCTATCCACTGAGCTACGGGCGCAATTTGGGGTGTGTTTCAAAGGCCTCATCGATATGTGTCGACAAATAATCCATCGGCGATAGTATGTCAAGGGAGATGATTGGTATCGGTCGGCCGGATTGGGATGACGCGCGGAAATTAATTTTTATTTAAAAGGTCGGGGCGTTTTGCAAAGAATTCTTTGGCCTCACCGACCACATAAAGAGATCCGGCGATGCAGATCGCATCATCGGGAGAAGCGTTTTCAACGGCATGTATGATGGCCTTGTCCACATCAGCAATGATGCGGATGTCCGACATCAGTTGCCCGGCGACCGCGTAAAGTTTTTCCGGCGCCAAAGCCCGATCGATTTTTGGGCGGGTGAGTATGGCTTTTTTGCAAAAAGGGAGAATGTCTTTCAGCATGGCCTTATAGGGTTTGTCGTCCAATATGCCGATGATCAGCGTTATGCCGCGCTGAGACAAATTTTCTGAAAGATATCTTGCCAAATAGCGGGCGGCAATGAAATTATGGGCGCCGTCCAGCAGTATCAGAGGGGTTGTAGAAACGATCTCTAATCTTCCCGGCCATTTGTTCTTTTCCAGCCCATACTTTATGTTTGTCAATGTCAGATTCAAGCCGTTTTTGTTGATGAGCTCGCAGGCGGCAAGAACAAGAGCGGCATTATGGATCTGGTGCCCGCCGGTGAGTCCGGTGCGAAGGTTGCGCCAAACATGATCGATGCCATAATAATTAAATGTCGCATTGCTGTTTTTCCGAACACGAAAAGCGTCTTTATAACGATAAAACGGCGCGGATTGAGATTCGGCGATGGATTTCAATACTGAAACAGCATGCTTTTGAGTCACACCGGTGACAACCGGGACCCCTTTCTTGATGATGCCGCCTTTTTCACGCGTGATGTCGGAGATGGTGTTTCCCAAATACAGCTTATGTTCAAGGGAAATATTGGTAATAATGACCAGATCAGGGGTTATCACGTTCGTCGCGTCGAGACGGCCTCCCATGCCGGTTTCGACGATAGCCCAGTCAACATTATGACGGCCGAACTCATAAAACGCCATTGCTGTTGAAAACTCAAAAAATGTAGGTTCGCGCGAGCCAAAATGTACGGCTTTTACAGCCTCATAAGCGGTAACGACATTTTCATCGGAAACCGGGTGATTGTCAATGCAGATTCTTTCGTTAAATCTGACCAGATGGGGAGATGTATACAGACCGACCCGGAATCCCGCATGGATAAGAATTGTGGACAGCGTGGACGCAATGGAGCCTTTTCCGTTGGTTCCGGCTACATGTATCATCTTAAAATTTTTTTGAGGGTCTCCCAGTTTTCGAAGAATATCCTCAATTACGTCGAGACCCAGAATAATCCCGTATCTCCTGAGACTGTATAGGGTTTCCAGGCTTTTATCGTAAGGCTTTTTTGTTGTCATTTTAACAGAAAAAAACCCGGCAGATGATAACATTTGCCGGGTTTTAAAAATGCTAAAGGGTTGTCGTTATTTTCGGTATCTGTTTCTCGAAGCCGCTATTCTTTGTCTTCTCAAGGCTTCACGCTGTTTGCGACGACGATATTCACTCGGCTTTTCATAGGCTTTTTTCATTTTCAATCGTTTAAAAAGGCCGTCATTTTGGACTTTCTTCTTCAAAATGCGCATCGCCTTTTCAAGGTCATTATCAAAAACCTTGACCTCAATATCTTTCAATATGCCCCCCCCCTTTTTTGCCCACCAGCCGTCATCGATATGCCTGATGGTTATTTAACTATTATTTAAAGGAATAAATATATATCTAAAAACCAATTTATTGGCAAGAAAAAATGTTTATTTTTATATTATTTATGAAATTTTTTCATGGCGAAGCCACGGCAGACACAAAAAAAGTGCCCGGACCGGTGTAAGCTCACGGGCACATATTTAAAAGAAAAAGCCGCCGTTTAACGGCCGGCTATTTATAATTTGGAAACAAGCTCGGCGGTCACTTCCTTTACACTCGGCTTGCCGTCCAGAGTAATGTATTTCATAGATCCTCCCTTGGCCGAGAGATCTTTAAAATAATAGGCGGATGCAAGCGTCCCCACCTCAGTATCATAGTAAATGTTGTGTCGCTTGTTAATGGCGTCTTCATCCTGATCATCGTCTCTTGTCTTCAAATCGCCGCCGCAAACACGGCACTTATCCCCATCGGGTTTGATGGCGTCAATATAGATGTTGTTGGGATGGTTATTGTCATTCACGCAAAGCCTGCGGCCCATGATCCTGTTTTTTGCAATCTCACGGTCCAACAGAATTTCAATGACGATATCAAGCGACATATCTGCGGCTTTAAGTGCTTCATCCAGTTTTATGGCCTGATTCTTGTTTCTCGGAAATCCGTCAAGAAGCCATCCGTTTTTACAATCATCCTGTTTCAGACGGTCGAGGATCATGGGGATGGTAATGTCATCCGGGACAAGATCTCCCCGATCGATAAACGCCTTGGCCTTTGCCCCCAATTCAGTTCCTTTCCCGATGTTATCCCGAAAAATAGCGCCGGATTCGATGTGCGGGGTATTGTATTTATCTTTTAAAATCGCGCCTTGAGTTCCCTTGCCGCTGCCGTTTGGTCCAAAAAACAAAATGTTCATATTACCCTTCTCCTTTCATAATAGGTTTCAAGATGAATAATCTATGCAGGTATCATCAATATCGTTGTTTCCGGCTTTACTATATAAATAGATAAATATTGTCAAGGGCGGTATCGTTTTTGGCCCAAAACGAGCCTGTTGCGTGCGAGTTTTCATTGATGAATGGACGCAAGGTAGTCTTTCACCAGTTCCAGCGCTTCGGACCGGTTTTTAACGGCAAGGGTCAGTTTGGCTTCATCCACCAGCTCAAGAATTTTTTTAAACAAGGGAGAGGGCGCCAATCCAAAAACATGAATGAGGTCATGGCCGGTGATCAAAGGAGGTTTAGCATTAACGAATTGATAATTCGTAAAATAATCATATAGCAGCATTTTGATAAATGATATAAAATTCTTAGCTTGCCAAGTCATTTTATCTTGTTTTGCTTGAGTGTCTGCCATGGCCGCCAGAAGAACCGCAGGGGTAATGTCGCTGCATTTCTTATAAAATCGTATGATGCCCTTTTTTATTGCCGGTTTTTTTTCATACGCTGAAAAAAGAGACATCGGCGTCATGTGATACCGGACAATACAATGGATTAACCGCTGTTCTTGGTTGGAAAATCTCAGTCTTTGACCGATGGCCTGAGCCATCTGGGCGCTTTTTGGAGCATGACCGTAAAAGCGGCATTTGCCGTTGCTGTCCAAAGTTTTGGTCAAAGGTTTTCCCGTGTCGTGGATAAGGATTGCGCATTTGAGCAGCGCGGGTCTTGTTTTTTCGATATAACGGCAAAATTTGATAGAAATATCCGGCAAAATGGCTTCCGGTTTATTCAGTATGGTTTCAAGATGTTCAAAAGCTCTTAGTGTATGTTCAAACACATCAAACTGATGGTGATTATTCTGAAAACACCCCTTTAGACGGCCAAAGCCGGGAAAAATCTCCCCTAAAAGGCCGTTGTTCGCCATTTGGGTTAGATAAGGATAGGATGCCGATGCGTCGAGCATTGAAAGGAGTTCTGATCGAATGCGTTCCCCTGCGATGTTTTTTAATAGTTTTACATGAAATGCGATGGATTCGGTTGTCCGGGATTCGATTTTGAAATTGAGGCAGGCCCCGATTCTGTAAGCCCTGATCAGCCGTAACGGATCTTTTTTAAAAATTTCTTTTGACACCATCCGTACTTTTTTATCGGCAAGATCCTTAAGACCGCCAAGACAATCGATAATTTTTTCCGAGCAAAGGTCGTATGCGATGGCGTTGACGGTAAAATCCCTTTTATTTAGGTCCTCTTCTATGGATGCGCCATTTAGCGACGCAATATCGAAAATCATGCCGTCTGATATCACTCTGAAAATCACCTGGTCGGATTTGCCGAGTCGGACAAAATGCCCGCCGGATTGGGCCAGAATTTTTTTTGCAAATTTTTCTGGATTTCCGTCACAGGCAATGTCATAGTCGGCGGGGACCCGGCCCAAAAGAAGATCCCTGATGGATCCGCCGATGATGTATGTCCCTTTTTGTTGGGGGAGGATATTTTTAATGGACTGAAGCATGATTTCGCCTTATCATTTTTTTGATTTTTCCGATAGTATGTTTCATAAAACCGTACCACGAATACATGATCGTGGTCCAATTGAAAATCATGGTTAAGATTGCCGTTACAGGAGGGGCGGGCTCCGGTAAAACGTCCGTTTGCAGGCGGTTAAGATCGCTCGGCCTTGATGTTATCAGCGCCGATGACGCAGCAAAGCAGGCGGTTGTTCCGGGGTCTGCAGCGCTGCAAAAGATCGCCGGTATTTTCGGTAAAAAAATATTATTGCCGGACGGCAGCTTAAATCGCAAAATGTTGCGGCAAATAATTACAGAGGATGATGCTGCACGAAAAAACCTTGAAAACATTCTCCACCATGAAATATCGAATCTTATTTTAAAAAATGTCGTGCAACTGGAAAAAGAGGGCCGCTCAATAGTGGTCGTTGAGGTACCGCTTCTTTTTGAACTGGATTTACAAGACCAATATGATCGGGTGGTTGTGGTCAGTGCGAGTCGGGAATCGAGGATTCAGCGATTGAGGGCACGGGACAACATATCGCGGGAGTCTGCTGAAAAGCTTGTCAAGCTCCAGATGCCGGATAGCAAAAAGATTGAAGGGGCAGATTATGTTGTCCGCAACGAAGGTTCTAAGGCGGATCTGGTAAGATCCGTTGATGTTTTATTCGAAAATCTTTCCAATACGGCAACAAAAAGAAAAAGCTCTTGACAGGCGGTAAATCATCATATAAAGATGTTCTACAGGATAAAAACATACCTTTTTGGATCCCGCCATTTGGAGAGAATGCCTAAACCTTCAATTTTAATTCACTGAAAAATTAAACTCTTCCATTAAAGCCGACACGGATCCATTTAATATTGAGTGCTTCGAATTAGCGATTACAATTTGGGTGTTCGATTAATAAATAAAAAGGCCAGCAGCCGCGAACCATGGCATGAATGCCTTTTTGGCACGAAGCCGAAATCCCGCGCCATCGGCGCATTTAGTTGCCGAAAGGCTTGTGAATACAATGGCTTGTGTGTCAACATTTCATTCATTCAGAGGCCAACACGGGTGTGTTTTTTTAAGGTACTGACACCACAGGAGGGACAATTTTTTAATGAATATAGTTGAACTCAAAGAAAAAAAGATCAGCGAACTGAACATGATGGCCAAAGAATTTAAAATTGACGGGGCCGCCGGAATGAGAAAACAGGAGCTAATTTTTGCCCTTTTGCAGGCAGAAATCGAAAAAACCGGTTTGATATTCGGGGAGGGCACCCTTGAAATACTGCCGGATGGATTTGGATTCTTAAGGGCGCCCAACTATAATTATTTGCCGGGACCTGATGATATTTATGTGTCGCCCTCCCAAATTCGCCGTTTTAATTTAAGAACCGGAGATACGGTATCCGGGCAGATACGTCAGCCCAAAGAGACGGAAAGATATTTCGCCCTCCTAAAGGTCGAAGCCGTCAACTATGAAGATCCGGAAGTGGCCAGAGAAAAGATACTCTTTGACAACCTGACACCGCTTTATCCGGATAGAAAAATGATGCTTGAAGCCGATTCCGATAATTATTCCATGAGAATCATGGATCTTCTGACGCCCATCGGTTTTGGACAGAGAGGTTTGATCGTTTCACCTCCCAGGTCCGGTAAGACAATGCTCTTGCAGTCCATCGCCAATAGCATCAGTCATAATCATAAAGATATTATTTTGTTTGTACTCCTTATTGATGAACGGCCCGAAGAGGTTACGGATATGGTCCGGTCCGTCGATGGAGAAGTGATCAGCTCGACCTTTGACGAACCTGCTGAAAGACATGTTCAGGTTGCGGAAATGGTCATTGAAAAGGCCAAGCGCCTGGTTGAACATAAAAAAGATGTCGTTATCCTGCTGGACAGCATCACCAGGCTTGCGCGAGCTTACAATTCCGTTATCCCGCCCAGCGGGAAGATTCTTTCCGGAGGCGTCGACTCAAATGCGCTTCAGCGGCCAAAACGGTTTTTCGGGGCTGCCAGGAATATTGAAGAAGGCGGGAGCCTCACCATCATCGCCACCGCCTTGGTGGACACCGGCAGCCGCATGGATGAGGTTATTTTTGAAGAATTCAAAGGTACGGGAAACATGGAGATCCAACTCGACCGAAGACTTGCCGACAAACGGGTGTTCCCCGCCATAGATATTAAGAAGTCGGGCACTCGTAAAGAAGAGCTCCTCCTGTCCCAGGAAATATTGAACCGGGTATGGATCTTAAGAAAATTGCTGTCTTCATTAAATCCTGTTGACAGTTTGGAATTTTTACTTGATAAAATGAACGGAACAAAAGATAATAAAACGTTTTTGGATTCAATGAATACCTAAAATAAGGAGGATTAAAGCAATACATGAAAGCGAATATTCATCCGGAGTATGCCGTAACAACCATAAAGTGCGCATGTGGAAATGTGCTTGAAGTCGGATCCACGAAATCGGATATCCGCGTGGAAATCTGTTCGAAATGTCATCCTTTTTTCACCGGCAAACAGAAACTCATAGACTCCGCAGGTCGAATCGAGCGTTTCCGCAAAAAATACGAAAAATTTCAGGATCAGTAGCCTGCCCATTCACCCTTTCCGGTAAGCCCCGTTGTTCAAACGGATAAGTGATGGGCAGTTTGTATTTGCAGCGATATTTCCGTTTGGGCATAACATTTAACATTCTGAAATTAAAAATAAAAACCAAGACCAAACCATGTATAACAGACTGACAGGTGTGGAAGAGCGCTTTTCGGAGGTTGAAAAGCTTTTGAGCGATCCCAAGATTCTTCAGGACAGGGAAGCCTATCAAAAATATACGAGAGAACATTCGGATCTCGGTAAAATTGTATCGGTTTTCAGAAAGTACAAACAAACCGCAACCGAACTCGAAGAAAGCATGGAGTTGTTGAGGGACAAAGATCCGGAGATCAAAGAAATGGCACGAGATGAAGTCGAAGTCTTGACGCTCAAAAAAGAAGATCTCGAAAAGAATCTTAAAAGGCTGCTTTTACCCAAAGACCCCAATGACGAAAAAAATGTTATCATCGAAATTCGAGCCGGCACCGGCGGAGAGGAAGCCGGACTGTTTGTCAGCGATCTTTTCAGGATGTATACAAAGTCTGCGGAACTCAAGAACTGGAAAGTCGAGGTGTTAAGCCATCATGCAACCGGAATCGGCGGTTTAAAGGAGATCATTGCGCTGATCCACGGTAAAGGGGCCTATAGTTTCTTAAAATATGAAAGCGGTATCCATCGCGTTCAGCGTGTTCCGGAGACCGAGGCCCAGGGACGGATACACACGTCTGCAGTTACCGTTGCGGTATTGCCAGAAGCAGAAGATGTTGAAGTTCATATTGATCCCGGAGAGATTAAAGTCGATGTCTATCGATCCACCGGTCCGGGCGGTCAAAGCGTCAATACCACCGATTCCGCGGTACGTATCACCCATCTCCCCACCGGCATCGTCGTGACATGCCAGGATGAAAAATCCCAGTTGAAAAATAAAAATAAGGGAATGAAGGTTCTTCGCGCTCGCCTCCTTGACCGTATGACGAGAGAGCAAAACGAAAAAAGATCTCAAGAGCGTAAAAGTCAGATCGGAGATGGCGACAGAAGCGGAAGGATAAGAACGTATAATTTTCCCCAAGGCAGAGTCACCGACCACAGAATCGGACTCACTCTTTATAAGCTTGAAAGCATTTTGCAAGGTGAAATCGATGAGCTCATAGAAGGACTTATTACCTATTATCAAACCCAGGCATTACAGAATGCAAAATCGGCAGGCGTCCATTGATGCTAAATGGACTATAATAAAACTTCTCAAGTGGGCCACGTCTTATTTTAATACCCATGATATCGAAAGACCCAGGGCTGAAGCCGAAATCCTTCTTTCCCACGCATTGAAATTACAAAGAATAGATCTGTATTTAAGATACGATCAGCCGCTTTATGACGAAGACCTCAAGCGGTTCAAAGAACTCGTAAAAAGACGCATCAACAGAGAACCGGTTGCATATATTGTGGGGATCAAGGAATTTTGGTCCATGGATTTTGCAGTGACAAAAGATGTATTGATTCCAAGACCCGAGACCGAATTTCTGGTTGAGGCGGCATTGGATCTTTTGCCCGCCGGATCAACGTCCGATCCTGTTTTGACACCGAGACACGTATTGGAACTCGGCACAGGATCCGGGGCTGTAATTTTAGCCCTTGCTTCAATGAGACCCGGCCATCGATTCTTCGCGACGGATCGAATGTGGGCTGCAGTCCGGACGGCCAGGGAAAACGCGGTCCGTCACGGACTTGAAAACAACGTAGAATTGATTTGTGCGGACTGGTTTGCGCCATTCAGCCCCAAGCCATGTGCTTTTGACATGATTCTTTCAAATCCGCCGTATGTTCCAAGCCGGTTAATCGGCGGTCTCCAGCCTGAAATTACCGGATATGAACCGATTTCATCCCTTGATGGCGGAGAAGACGGGCTTTCGTGTTTAAACCATATTATCGGTCATGCGCATCTATATCTTCGAGCGAAAGGGGCCCTTTTGCTGGAAATCGGCGAAGATCAGAAAAATGATGTCGAGCGGATTGCTGATGGATGCGGCGCATATGAGCATATCGTATGTATCAAAGATTACAGCGGATATGATCGTGTGGTTCAAATGCGGAAGAAGTGAAAAATTTGTTGCGCATCAAATTTTATTTTGTTATAAAAATTCGTTTAAGTAAATCGCACGCCCCCGGACCTATTTCCCGGTGCTGCGTTTTGACGCGGTCGGAAGCAGGGTGGATGGGGGCGGTGGAGAAAAACCAACCAAAAAGGGAGAGAAAATGGCTTACATTACAATGAAAGAACTCCTCGAGGCAGGAGTGCATTTTGGTCATCAAACCAGGCGCTGGAATCCCAAGATGAAACCGTATATCTTCGGGGCCAGGAACGGGATCTATATCATCGATCTTCAGAAAACCGTTCGAATGTTTAAAAAAGTCTATGATTTTATCGTCGGTACCGTAGCCGGCGGCAAATCGATTCTTTTTGTAGGAACCAAGAAACAGGCGCGGGAATCGATCTATGAAGAAGCGAACCGGTGCGAAATGTTTTACGTTCACAATCGGTGGCTCGGCGGGATGTTGACGAATTTTCAGACCATCAGAAAAAGTATCGATCGTCTCAACTATCTCAATACGATTGTGAACGATGAATCCATCAATCTTTTTCCAAAAAAAGAGCGGTTGAAGCTTAAAAAAGAACGTGTGAAACTCGATAGCAATCTTGGCGGAATTCGAACCATGAGCGGACTTCCGGGCGCAATTTTTGTTGTTGATCCTAAAAATGAGGCCATCGCCGTCCGCGAGGGAAAGCGACTGGGAATACCGATTGCCGCTATTGTGGATACAAACTGTAATCCGGAGGAAATCGATTATATCATCCCGGGAAATGATGATGCCATCCGCGCCATTCGATTGATCACCTCCAGAATCGCCGATGCCTGTATTGAAGGCAAAGCGCGTCTGGAAGAAAAACAGCAGGCCGAATCCGATAAAGAAGTTGAAGACGTATCCGTTGTTACAGCCGCCAGCGCCGATTTAAAACCCGGAGAGCGAAAGGTTATATCAGACGGTACGGACGGCCCGGTGGTCGAAATCATCAAAAAGACAACCGCTTCGGTTCAAAAAGATACCGAAGACAATGAAGATGCTGAAAATAACGATTTGCAGGAAGATGCGGAAGCAGAAAAATCTGGAGAATAGAGATGTCAACGATAAGTGCTAAAATGGTGATGCAGCTTCGCGAAAAGACCGGAGCCGGAATTATGGATTGTAAAGAAGCCCTGACCGAGTGTAACGGCGATATGGATTCGGCGGTTGACTTTTTAAGAAAAAAAGGTTTGGCAACTGCCGCCAAAAGAGCCGGCCGGGCCATGACGGAAGGCGTTATACAGTCATATGTTCATATGGACGGAAAACTCGGGGTATTGGTGGAAGTGAATTGTGAAACGGATTTTGTTGCCAAGAACGACGATTTCAATGCGTTTGCCAAAAACCTTGCGATGCATATCGCAGCAACAAATCCTGTAGCCATTCGACCGGAAGATGTGCCCGAAGAAATCATCAGCAAGGAAAAAGAAATTTATCGCGCGCAAGTCCTTGAAATGGGAAAACCCGAAAAAATAGCGGACAAGATTGTGGACGGTAAAATGCAAAAATATTTCAAAGAAAACTGTCTGATGAACCAGGCCTATGTCCGTGATCCTGATATGACCATCGAAGACCTTCTAAATGATATGATCGCCAAGATCGGCGAAAATATTACAATCAAGCGCTTTGCAAGATTTAGGATCGGGGAGTAAAATATATTGCCAACACCCAGATATAAAAGAATTTTATTAAAGCTGAGCGGAGAAGCTTTGATGGGTGATCAGCGTTTTGGAATCAGCCCGGATATGATACAATATGTGGCTGAAGAGATCCGTTCGGTATTTGAACTGGGCGTCCAGATCGCCGTCGTTGTAGGTGGCGGCAATATTTTTAGGGGAATTGCCGCTTCCTCATATGGTATGGATCGGGTATCCGCCGATAGAATGGGAATGCTGGCGACGGTGATTAACAGCCTTGCCTTGCAAGATGCCCTGGAGAAAAAAGGCGTTATCACCCGTGTCCAAACCGCAATTTCCATGCATGAAGTGGCCGAGCCGTTTATCGTCCGAAGGGCGATTCGACACCTGGAAAAAGGACGGGTAGTGATCTTCGCGGCCGGGACCGGCAATCCGTATTTTACGACCGATACGGCGGCGGTGCTTCGGGCACAGGAGATACATGCTGAAATACTGATGAAGGCCACAAAGGTCGACGGTCTTTACGATTCCGATCCTCTTGTAAAGAAGGATGCTAAATTTATAAAAAAAATCAGTTATATGGAGGTCATTGAGAGACAGCTGCACGTGATGGATATGACGGCAGTTTCTCTGGCAATGGACAACCATCTTCCCCTCGTTGTTTTTAGTTTGACAAAGAAAGGGAATATTAAAAGAGTGGCATGCGGAAAAACCGTTGGAACGCAGATAACCAATTGAGAAGCAGGCGTAAAAAACATAGAATAAATGAACAAATCCTACATTCAAGTGGTGAACGGGACGAACTAAATCGGGGATAAGGCTATGATTGAATCGATATATCAGGAAACCAGAGACAGCATGAAAAAATCGATAGACGCACTTAAAAATGAATTTAAAAAAGTAAGAACCGGTCGTGCTTCTCTTTCGATTCTGGATGACATCCGGGTGGATTACTACGGCGCATTGACACCCTTAAACCAGATGGCATCTCTTTCCATTCCCGAAAGCCGCATGATCGCCATACAACCCTGGGACGTGTCCGTCATCAAAGATGTCGAAAAGGCAATATTGAAATCCGATCTCGGCTTGACGCCTTCGAATGACGGAAAAGTCATACGAATCTCCATTCCGCCGCTTACGGAAGATAGAAGAAAACAGCTTGTCAAGACGATATATAAGAAAAGCGAAGAATACAAGGTCTCGATACGAAATGTCCGGCGGGATGCCAATGATTTATTAAAAAGTTTGAAAAAGGATGGCGAGATTTCTGAAGATGATGCTTTCAAGGGCCAAGACCGGATCCAGGAGATAACAGACGAATATATCAATATCGTTGATGACGTCTGTAAAGAAAAAGAGAAAGAAATCCTTGAATTCTAATCCATCTTCCCCAACCGACACAGATATTGATCCTCATAACCTGCCGGTTCATATCGCCGTGATTATGGATGGTAACGGCAGGTGGGCTAAAAAGCGTCTTTTAAATCGGATTAGAGGTCATGAAAAGGGTTCCGAGACGGTACGGACCGTTGTTCGTGCGTGCCGTGAAATCGGCATTCGCGTTTTGACCTTGTATGCATTTTCCACTGAAAACTGGCAGCGACCTCAAAGCGAAATTGCCGCTCTGATGACCCTTCTTAAAAAATTCCTCATATCTGAAAGAAAAGAGATGTTGGATAACAATATCCGGTTAAATGCCATCGGGCAGGTCGAGCGCTTGCCGGAAGATGTACGTCAGGAGTTGGATCGCTCGATGAAGCTGACAGAAAAAAATGACGGGATGATCCTTAATCTGGCATTGAGCTACGGTGGCCGAGCCGAGATTGTAAAAGCAATCCAGGAGATCGCCCGGGATATCAAAGCCGGTGGTCTTGATGCCGATTCGATAACCCCTGATCTCATTTCAAGGCACCTGTATACCGGAACCATGCCCGATCCGGATCTTTTGATCAGGACCAGCGGAGAAATGCGCATCAGTAATTTTCTTTTGTGGCAAATCGCCTATACGGAAATATGCGTGACCGATACGCTGTGGCCGGATTTCGACAAGGACGAATTACTGCAGATTATTAAAAATTATCAAGATCGCGAAAGAAGGTTCGGTAAAGTAGGAACCTGACTTCATTTTTAAATTGAACCCTGGTGTTCTGGGCCAGGATTTTTACAATCATGCATTTGAAACGATGGATCACCGCTATAATTCTCGTTCCCCTTCTGATTTTACTCATCGGCTTCGGGGGGACATTGTGGCTTGCCGTTGTGATCAATGTCGTATGTATGGTGGCGTTGTGGGAATATTTTCGCATCGTGCTCAATAACGATCGCAGCATGCCGGCAGTGAGTTTTCTTCTTTTAGCGCTTGTTACGGCCACGGCTGTTATCTGGTCGGCATATCTCCATTCCTTTGGTGCGCTTTTAGACATCATTGTTCTCAACGTCGTGTTTTCCGGCATGCTCTCTGTTTTCAAATTCAAGTCGGACCCGTCTGTCTGCGAAATAGTTTTTAAACAGGTCGCCGGCATAATTTATGTGCCGCTTTTTCTTTCATATCTCCTGTTTATCCGAAACGGCCGCGATGGTATAATCTGGATATTTTTACTGCTTATCGTAGTGTTTATTGGAGACACCGGAGCGTATTATGTGGGATCCTATTTGGGGCGGCACAAACTTTGTCCGAGCGTGAGTCCCAATAAAACCGTTGAAGGTGCGTTGGGAGGACTTCTCGCAGGCCTGGGCGCAGGCGCTTTGTATAAATCCTTTCTATTGTCCGGGTTGCCGTGGGGTTTGAGCCTTTTGTTTTTTCTTTCCATCACCATCGCCGGTCAGATGGGAGATCTTTTTGAGTCTCAATTAAAGCGGATTGCCCGTATAAAAGATTCCGGGACGTTGCTTCCCGGTCACGGCGGCGTCCTCGACCGGATCGATGCGCTACTCTTTGCCGCACCTGTGGCGTATATTTTTAAAGCATATCTACTCAGCGGGTAGTCGGTTTAAAGATAATTTTATATCAATCAAACGGTTGTCATGAAAAACCTTTCCATATTGGGCTCAACGGGATCCATCGGCTGCAATGCCCTTGAAATTGTTAGCATGTTTCCTGAGCGATTCTCGGTAAAAGCCCTTTCGGCCAAAGACAATGTTCTGGTTCTGGCCGATCAGATTACAAGATTTCACCCCGAAATTGCGGTGGTTTTTGATGAAGCGGCCGCGGCTTTGCTGAAAACCACCCTGCCGGGAGGCACCGGCGTCGACATCTTATACGGAGAAGAAGGTTACAATGCGGCAGCCTCCCATGCATCAGCCGATCTGGTTGTCGTGGCCATGGTGGGGGCGGCAGGTCTGATGCCGACCCTTTCGGCGATCGCCGCCAAGAAAAACATCGCCCTGGCAAACAAGGAAACCCTTGTCATGGCCGGGGACAGCGTTATCGAACAGGCAAAAATAAACCAGGTCACCATTTTGCCCATCGATAGCGAGCACAGCGCAATTTTTCAATGCATTGCGGGCAATCGCAAAGAAGATCTGAATAAAATCTTTCTTACCGCTTCAGGCGGTCCGTTTTTAAATTTGCCGTATGGGAAATTTGATAAAATCAAGCCCGAAGACGCCCTGAACCATCCGAACTGGAAAATGGGGAAAAAAATCAGCGTCGATTCGGCGACATTGATGAATAAAGGTCTTGAGGTCATAGAGGCCAAGTGTCTTTTTGGTGTTTCCAAAGAGATGATTGAAGTGGTCATCCATCCGCAAAGTGTGGTTCACTCCATGGTCTCCTTTAAAGACGGGACGGTCATGGCACAACTCGGGATTCCCGACATGAAAGGCGCCATTGCCTATGCCATGTCCTATCCGGAAAGACTGGCCTTAAAACAGCCGGAACCGGATTTTGCCCGCATCGGCAAATTAACCTTTGAGAAACCTGATGTGGAAAAATTTCCTTGTCTTGCTTTGGCTTACCATGCCTGCGAAATTGGAAAAACCCTTCCGGCCGTACTGAATGCGGCCAACGAAATCGTTGTGGCGGCGTTTTTGGAAAACAAGATATCATTTACCGATATACCTGAAATCATAAAAAAAACAATGGAGAGCCATACGGTTGTCCATGCGCCGACCTTGGACGATATTCTTGAGGCCGACCAATGGGCCAGAAAAGAAGCCATGGAACGGGTAAATGCTTTAACAAACGAATCGATCGTCAACAAAACAGGATAAATACGTTAAACGTTTGATTTATGGCAGCGGCCGGCATCGGGCTTTACTGTTATTGTTTGTTTGTGTTAATGTAATTTCGATAAAACCTTAAATAAATTTAGCTAAAGAAGACAATATGAGCGTAAGCATATTTGCATTGGTCGTCGTTTTAGGCGTACTGATATTTTTTCATGAGTTGGGGCATTTTCTTGTCGCCAGATTGATGGGCGTCGGGGTTGAGCGGTTTTCTCTGGGGTTCGGGCCCAAAATCATCGGCAAAACCATCGGTATCACCGAATACCGGATTTCCGCCATACCTTTAGGTGGATATGTTAAAATGATCGGCGAAGCACCGGACAGTGAATTGGATCCTTCGGAGATTCCGCTCTCATTTACCCACAAACATGTTTTCAAACGGATTTTGATCGTTGCGGCCGGTCCTTTTTTTAATATTCTTTTGGCCCTCATCATATTCTTCGGCATTTTTCAATTTTTAGGGCTTTTGATACTGAAACCCATTGTCGGGAGTGTCGATCATAACACGCCCGCCTATACGGCAGGGTTGCAAAAAGGGGATCATGTCGTATCCATAGACGGCAAAAACATTTCCAGCTGGGAAGATATGGCCAATGCGATTATGGCCAGCAAAGGCAAAACACTCGAGATGAGCGTACGCCGTAAAGGCGCCCTCCTTACAAAGAACGTTACCCCCGAAGAAAAGTCGTTTAAAAATATATTTAACGAGGACAGGGAACGTTATGTTATCGGTGTTACCGCCTCGGGCGAGGTATTTAAAAAAGATTTGAATTTTTTCCAGGCCTGTTCCGAGAGCGTCAAACAGACCTACCAGATCACCGCGTTGACCATAAAAGGTGTCGTAAAGCTCGTGGAAGGCGCTGTTTCCCCGAAGACATTGGGCGGACCGATAATGATTGCGCAAATGGCGGGACAGCAAGCCAAAGAAGGAATGGTGAATTTAATCTTTTTCATTGCCCTGATCAGCATCAATCTCGCCATTTTGAATTTTCTCCCCATACCGGTTCTGGATGGCGGACATCTTCTTTTCTTTTTTATTGAGGCCGCCATCGGACATCCCGTAAGCCTCAAGGTGCGCGAGGTGGCGCAGCAGGCCGGGATATTTGTATTGATTCTGTTGATGATCTATGTTTTTTATAATGATATTGCACGGATATTGTTGAGCTAATGACGCATCGACTTGAAATTGCACTGAGACCCGAGTTGTTTGATGCCGAAGGAGAAGGGATTCGCCGGAAAGCCAAAGATTATTTCGGGTTTGAAATTCACAGCATTCGCAGCATTCAGGTGGTTACCATCGATGCGGATCTTTCGGCAAACCAGCTCGAAGCCATCCGAACGGAAATTTTTACCAATCCGGTCACGCAGCTTTCTTCTTATGATCCCCTTGGCATTGATTTTGACTGGAGCATATGGGTCGGCTTTCGGCCGGGTGTCAGAGACAATCCCGGAAGCACCGCCGTCGAGGCGGTTGAAGATATACTGGGTCTAAAGTTCGCTCCGGACAAATCGATTTATACTTCCAAGCGATATTGCCTCAACGGGGGAGGGCTGTCCATTAAGGATGTCAATACCATTGCCGGCGAACTACTGGCCAATGATATTATCCAGCAATGGAAAATCTTTTCCATGGATGAATGGGACCCGGCATCGGGGACCGGCGTTATCATTCCAAAAGTGATCCTCAACCACACGCCCAAAGTGACCACCATTCCCGTTCACAGCGATACGGCCCTTAAACGGATCAGCGATGAACGGGGTCTTGCATTGAATCCGGCAGACATTCCCTTTATCAGATCCTATTTTATAGACAAAAAGGTTCTTGCCAAGCGGGCCTTGATCGGATTATCGGATCCTACCGATGTCGAACTGGAGTACATCTCCCAGGCCAGAAGCGACCACTGCAACCATAATACGTTCCGGGGGTTGTTTCGATACCGGGATCTCGAAACCGGCGAAGCGAATGTTGTGGACAATCTCTTCAAGGCCTGCATCGAGGCGCCCACCCTGGCGCTCAAGAAAAAAAAGCCCTGGGTGATATCGGTGTTGTGGGACAATGCCGGTGTCGCACGTTTTGACGATGATCACTACTATGTCATTACCGGAGAAACCCACAATTCGCCATCCAACATGGAGGCCTACGGCGGCGCCATTACCGGTATCGTGGGCGTCTACCGCGATCCTTTGGGGACCGGAAAGGGATCCAGGCTGGTGATGGGCGGTTATGGATTTTGCGTGGGCCCCAGGGATTACCAGGGAGCGCTTCGTCCCCATCTTCATCCCAGACGACTTTTGGACGGCGTCATCGAGGGTGTCCGTGACGGTGGCAACAAAAGCGGCATTCCCACAGCTTTCGGACAGGTCCTATTTGACCCCGGTTATCTGGGAAAATGCCTGGTTTTCGTCACGGCCGTGGGGTTGATGCCGGCCAGAATCATGGGAGAGCCTGCGGAACAGAAGAAAACATCTCCGGGAAATCTGGTGATGATGTGCGGCGGCCGGGTCGGAAAAGACGGCATCCACGGGGTCACGGCATCCTCGGAGACCTTTTCCGAACACACGCCCGCAGGCCATGTTCAAATCGGCGATCCTTATACCCAGAAGAAGATGCATGATTTTCTGTTGGCGGCGCGGGATGAGGGACTGATCCGGTTTGTCACGGATAACGGCGGCGGAGGCCTTTCCTCGTCGGTGGGAGAGTCCGCGCGGTTCAGCAATGGATGCGAAATACAGCTTGAAAAAGTGCCCTTGAAATATGCCGGGCTCGATCAATGGGAGATCTGGATTTCAGAATCCCAGGAGCGGATGACCGTTGCGATTCGGCCTGAAGACCTCGACCGTTTTTTAGCCCTGTCAAAACGGCATGCCGTGGAAAGCACGGTTATCGGGCATTACACGGATTCGGGCAAACTGCATATCACTTACGGCAACGCACCGTGTGCCTATATCGATATGGATTTGACGACATCGGGTTTTCCCCAGTGGGAATTCGACGCCCAGTGGTTGCCGCCAAAACGCCGCGGCCTGTACGAACCGGTTTTGAAAGCGCCCGGTAACTGCCGCACGTTATTGCTGGATATGTTGTCGCGTCCCAATATCTGCGCCAAAGAATGGATATCCCGGCAGTATGATCATGAAGTCCAGGGCACCAGCGTCGTCAAGCCCCTGGTGGGAGCCCAGCGTGATGTTCCCGGCGATGCGGCGGTTATACGGCCGGTACTCGGCTCCTCCCGGGGTCTTGCCTTTACCCAGGCCCTGCTGCCGGCCTATTCGGCCATAGACACCTATCATATGACCGCCTGCACCATCGATGAAGCGGTTCGCCGGCTGGTGGCTGTCGGCGCGGATCTCGACCAAATCGGCGGGGTGGATAATTTTTGCTGGCCCAGCATTCAGTTTCATCCGCAACATAATCCGGACGGCAAACTAAAGGCTGCCAAACTGGTGAGATCGTGCCTGGCCTTGCGCGATATCTGCCTGGCGTATGAGATCCCGCTGCTTTCGGGCAAGGACAGTATGTATGTGGACGGGCATCTTCAAGGACGATACCGGGAAACCCACAAAGTGTCGGCCCTCGAGACCCTTCAATTTTCAGCGACATCCATTGTCAAGGATATCAACAAATGCATTACCATGGACAGCAAGGTGGGCAAAGATCTGGTTTATATCCTCGGTACCACCCGAAATGAACTCGGGGCATCCGAATACTATGCCCATTTGGGGTATGTGGGCTTGAATGTACCGGAAGTGGTTCCGGAAGCGTTTATTCCGTTATACCGTGCACTGGGAACGGCCATAGACCGGGAAATCGTGGCATCGGCCCACGGCATTTATCGCGGCGGCTTGGGGGTGCACCTGGCCATGGTGGCCATGGGAGGAAATCTCGGCATGACCATCGATCTCGGGGCGGTGCCCGCAGATCAGACCCACCGCGATGATGTGCTGCTGTTTTCGGAATCGGCCGGCCGGTTTATCGTCACCATCGATCCCCAACACCAAAAAGCATTCGAACACATTTTCAGCGGCCTTTCTTTTGCCCGCATCGGAACCGTGGCCGAAGACAGCCGTTTTATCATTAAAGGGATTGACGGCACCCATCTGATGGATGTTTCCGTATACGTTCTGAAGACCGCCTGGAAAAAACCCTTTGGAGACTTGATATGAAACCGGTTAAAGCCCTTGTTCTGACCGGATACGGCTTGAATTGCGATTATGAGACCGCATATGCTCTGAAGCTTTCCGGCGCCGAAGCCCATCGCGTTCACATCAATTCCCTGATTGACGGCACCGTGAACGTAAAGGATTTTCATATCCTTGTTTTCGGGGGGGGATTCAGTTGGGGGGACGATCACGGCGCCGGTGTGGTCCAGGCGGTTCGCATGAAAACCAATTTGGGAGAC
>CAZQAF010000068.1:0-12650 GCA_964591175.1 uncultured Desulfobacteraceae bacterium
TGGATTTCGGCGCCGTGTCCCTGTCCGTAAATCGGGTGGAACCACTGGCGGTCCGCGGGAAAGCAAAGAGAGCCCGATGGACGATGGACGACCGCTTCGCTAGGACGATGGAAGAGGCAGGACCTTCGGCCGCTGAAGGACCGGGAACTTCGTTCCCTTGAGGTTGGAGGCAAAGAACTATGGACGACGACGGAGGACAGACGACAGACAAGGACTCTAAAGTTTTTGCATTTTATCGTCCATCGTCCTATCGAAGTTTACCCGCCTTGGGAGGGCGGTCGTCCATCTTCTGTCGTCTGTCATCCGTCGTCCGTCATCTGCTTTTATTCGTCGGGCTCGGCTATAAACCGCCGGACGTTTCATTGAATTTGATACCTTCGGAATCCATTTCCAAATCTTTTCGAAGCTCTTTGCCGATTTCGATGAGCTTCGCATATATGTCGAAGCAGTGCGTCATCATTTCCCGGTTGTCTTCATGTAAATGCTTTTCCGCCTTCTTTTTTTCCTCTTCGGCAACTTTTTCTATTTCATAAATGATGTCTTTGTACCACATTTTCGACATGGGCAGTTGAATGCTGTAATTTTCGCTGTGCTCATTCAACAGAAAGTTTATTTCAACAGAAGGGTAATTACCGCTGTAACTGATTTTCATTTCCGCCATGGTTGTTCTCCTTTCCCGTATGCTGACGCTGCGAATAAATTGACATTAAAAGGTGTAATTTCAAATGGTTAAATGATTGATAAGAAATTATATGTTTATCAAGTTTATTGTTTTTTTGTCAAACAAATTTTGCTTTTGGTTGCCGAATTCTTAAGAATTCTTTTGTGGACGACTTCTGATCAAAAGATACCGGAACAATGGAATGATGGAATAATGGTTTCTTTTTATATTTGTAATCGTTTTATTAATTGTGATAGTTTGAAATTCGGTCCGTGTCGTTAGATTCTTCTTGAAAAACACAACCAAGACCCGTTGAAACGCCTTGTTTAGGTGATACACTCCGCCATTTACGATGCGAATCAGGAGAAGAAAGCCATGAGTGAGCAACCCACAGACTCAAATGATCCCAAAGAATCCCTTCCGCTCTGGCGACGGTTAGTCGTTAACCGATGGCTGATTGCCGGAGTTGCGGCAGTCGTCCTGTATACGTTATTTGGTTTTTTACTGGCCCCCTGGCTGGTGAAATACTACGCGAAAAACTACGCCGAGGAAAAACTCAAGCGACACGTGTCGATTGCGGACGTCCGCATCAATCCGTTCCTGTTCACCTTTGAAGCCAAGGGCTTTACACTCCGGGAGGCGGATAACCGGCCGATTGTCGGCTTCAACCGCCTGTTTGTGGACTTCGAGCTCTCGAGCCTTTTCCGCTGGGCCTGGACATTTGCCGACATTCGTATCGAGCGACCGTCGCTAAACATTGAAATCCAACCTAACGGCCGCCTCAATTTCGCGGATCTGGCGGACAGCCTCCCAAAGTCCAAAGATACTTCCAATAAAGCGCATTCGCCACCGCGTCTGTTGCTGCAACACGCTGAGATTGTTGATGGAAACTTTACTTTCAGCGATCGCTCCGTTCCGACTCCCGCCACTGAAACCTTTACGCCGCTGAATCTCGAGCTGAAAGAGATATCGACACTTCCGGAGCGCAAAGGCCCATACACCATCCAGGCCAAACTGCCCGGCGGCGGAACAATCGGATGGAGGGGCAAAGTATCTTTAAATCCTCTCTTTTCCGAAGGCGAGTTAAGCGCAGCCGGCTTCAAGCTGGCCACAGCCTGGAAGTTCGTACAGGACGCAGTACATCTTGCCAGTCCCGCGGGCGAGGTGGACTTCAGCTCTCGCTATCGATTCAATTATCAAAAGCATGTTCCTTTGCTGGTGCTGCAGGATGCAAATCTGGCGCTAAAAAAACTTTTGCTCACTGAAAAAGGCAAGAACACTCCGATGCTGGCTTTGGAAGCCATCGAAGCTTCAGGTATGCACTTTGATCTTCAACAACACGAACTCTCAGTATCGAACATTACCATACGTGACGGCAAAATCGCCGCATCAGTGGATGAAAAAGGGCTATTAAGCTGGCAAAAGCTCATTGCGCATAGAAAATCCGCCAATGCTGCGCCATTGATTCCTGCAGCCTCAACCCCTGATCGTCAGCCATGGCGTTTAAAGGCAAAAGCAGTGAAAATTGAAAACGTTGCGGTGAATTATATTGATCGCAGTCGCGCCACCCCCTTGGGAATGACCATTGGCGCACTCAATACATCATTGAACGCATCAGCGGAAATCGGCAACGGTCCAGTCAAAGCAAATATGGATGGCATAACGGTAAATTTGAACCGCGTTGCGCTTTCAAAGGCCGGACAAGACATTCCTCTTTTTACTTTAGACACACTATCATTAGAAGACGGACACATTGATATCGGCAATCGTGAGATCATGCTCACACGCATCAGCACCACCGGCGGAAAAACAAGCGTCGTGCGCGATAAAAACGGCCGGGTCCAGCTCGTCGAGATGCTGACTCCCGGCGATAAAGGTATGCTGAAGCGAAAAATCTCCGAGACCGGAACAAAGGCACAAGCCGAAGGACGCCCCTGGTCGTTTCGCCTCAATGATTTTGAGTTAAACGGCTTTAGCGTAGCGCTGAAAGACCGTACTTTTGTTCCGGACATCGGTTATGAATTGAAAGATATCCGCGTATCATTGAAAAATCTCACCAACGATAAAAAGACACCCATTGACTTTAATGCCGCTCTCAAGGTGGCTCAAGGTGGAAACGCCAGGATAAGCGGACAGGCCAGCCAAACCGGAGACCGTGTCGATGCAAGGGCAAAGATAAAGGATATAAACCTCAAGCCACTACATCCGGCCGTAACCAAGTTCACGTTTCTCACACTTGAGTCCGGTAATATCTCAGCATCAATCCACGTGGACTATCATTCTTTAAAATCCGGTCCGCGGTTACGCGCAGCCGGTTCCATGAGTTTGAACAAACTCGGGCTCAATGAAGCAGAGACCGGCGAACGTTTTCTCGGTTGGAAGGCGATGTCCGCTAAGGGCATAAAATTCAGTCTTTCACCCCGGCGTCTGAAGATCGATGAATTAAGGCTGCTGGAACTCGGCGCCAAGGTAATGATTTTCAAGGACCGCTCTACAAATCTGGCCAAGGTGCTTAAAACGTCGGATTCCGCCGGAACCGAGACCAAGCCGCATCCTGAGAAAGTCCCGCCTGCGGGATTGAAAGACCGGCAAGAACTTTTTCCAATAAATATCGAACGAATTCGGGTGGACAACGGATCTGTAAATTTTGCCGACCTCAGCCTTGTGTTGCCTTTTGCCGCCCAGGTGACCGACTTTAACGGGGGAATTACCGGCATCTCTTCGGACAACTCGAGACTCGCATCGCTCCTGTTCAAGGGAAAGGTCGACCAATACGGATTCAGCAAAGTTGAGGGCCGGTTGAACCCGTTTCTTCCTAAAAAGTTCACCGACATCACCGTATTGTTCCGTAATGTTCGAATGCAGCCCTTCAGCCCTTACACCGCCACGTTTGCAGGGCGTAAAATTTCATCCGGTACGCTCAACCTGAATCTGGAATACAAAATTAAGAACAGCGAACTCCTTGGAAACAACAGCGTGGTGCTGGACAAGTTTACACTCGGCGAACGCGTCAAATCACCCAACGCGATCAATCTGCCGCTGGATCTGGCCATCGCGCTGTTAACGGACGCAGACGGTAAAATCGATGTTGCCGTACCCGTCCGCGGTAATGTGGACGACCCGAAATTCAGTTACGGCCGTGTGATCTGGAAGGCGATCACCAACCTGATCACAAAAATTGCGACCGCACCTTTCCGGGCGCTGGGGCATCTTTTCGGCGGCAAAGGCGAGCAACTGGCTGCCATCGCTTTTGATCCCGGCAGCGCCCATCTGCTGCCGCCGGAAATGGAAAAGATAAAGAAAATATCGGAAGCCCTCAAAAAGCGTCCCCAACTGAAGCTGGTGGTGGCAGGTCGCTTCGACCCGCAATCGGATGGAAAAGCCCTGCGCACCGCGAGGGTAAAGCGTGCGCTTGCCGTGGAGACAGGCGTGAAGCTCGCACCCGGCGAAAAACCGGGTCCGATTTCTTTTGATACGGCAAAGATGCAGGGTGCTCTGGAAAAAATGTTAAAAAAACGCAATGGCGACGATGCCGTCTCCAAATTTGTGACCCAGTATGAAAAGGAAACCGGCAAAAAAGCCAAACCCATGAATTTTGCCATGGCGCTTGTCGGGTGGAAGAGTTCGGATACGGCTTTTTACAAGGCCATGTTCAATGAACTGGTCAAACTGGAACCGCTCACCGATAACGACCTCATTCAACTCGCCCGGAAGCGCGCGAAAGAAGTTGTGAATCAGGTCCGAGCCGCCGGCCAATTGGAAGACACCCGGGTGGTTGCCGGAAATCCCGGTCCGGTGAAAAAAGCCTCGGGGGAAGCCATCAACCTTGATCTCTCTCTGGAGGTTATCAAACCCGCAGCTTGACATAATACCCGCATTATCCTACATTTCTTGAAAAAAGGAAGATATTATTATGATGCTCTCATCTTTAAGCGCGATTTCTCCTGTAGACGGTCGATATCGAAAACAGGTTGAACAACTGGCCGGCTATTTTTCCGAAGCTGCCTTGATAAAATACCGGGTCCGGGTCGAAGTTGAATATTTTATCGCATTATGCAACCTGCCGCTGCCGCAACTTGAGGATATCGACAAACAACGATTTGAACCCATGCGGCGCCTGTACCGGCAATTTACACCGGAAGATGCTCAAAAAGTTAAAGATATCGAAAAGATTACCAATCATGACGTCAAGGCGGTGGAGTATTTTATCAAAGCGCAATTCGAAAAACTGGGCTTGCATCGCTATAAAGAATTCATTCATTTTGGGTTGACCTCCCAGGACATTAACAACACGGCAATCCCCTGTTCGCTCAAAAACGCCTGGACAGATGTTTTGGCGCCGCTTCTGGATCAGGTCATCGCAGCGTTAACCGAAAACGCAAAACAATGGAAACATGTGTCCATGCTGGCGCGCACCCATGGGCAGCCCGCTTCACCCACCGGCATGGGCAAAGAAATTTATGTGTTTGTGGAGCGCCTGATCAAGCAAAAAACCTTGATAAAAACCATTCCGTTTTCCGCAAAGTTCGGCGGGGCAACCGGTAATTTCAATGCCCATTATGCCGCCTATCCGAATATCGACTGGATCGCATTCGGAAATCATTTTGTCAACGAAGTCCTCGGCCTCGAGCGATCAAAGGTGACGACGCAAATCGAGCATTATGATCATCTGGCTGCATTTTGTGACAACCTTCATCGAATCAACACCATCCTTATTGATTTGGATCGAGACATCTGGTCGTATATCTCCATGGAATATTTTAAGCAAAAAATAAAAGAAGGTGAGGTGGGGTCTTCCACCATGCCGCATAAGGTCAACCCCATCGACTTTGAAAACTCCGAAGGCAATCTGGGCATGGCCAATGCTGTTTTGAGGCATCTATCATCAAAGCTCCCGATTTCAAGACTGCAAAGAGACTTGACAGACTCCACGGTGATCCGAAATATCGGCGTCCCGATGGCCCATACGGTTATTGCTTTCAAATCATTGTTAAAGGGACTGGAAAAATTGGTTTTAAACCCAAAAGCCATTCAAACGGACCTGCAGAAAAACTGGGCGGTCATCACCGAAGGAATTCAAACGATTTTGCGAAGGGAAGGGTACCCCGAGCCTTATGAAGCCTTGAAAGCATTGACGAGAACCCATTCGCGGATTGACCGGCAGTCCATTTCAGAATTTATCGAAAAACTGGATGTTGCCCCAGCCGTCAAGGAGGAGTTAAAGCGACTCACGCCGGAGAATTATACGGGAGTCTATGATTTTTAATGAAACTGTTTGATCCCATCAACACTCCCCTGCAAGGAACCAATCTCATCGAGGCCAGCGCCGGTACCGGCAAGACACATACCATCACCGGTCTTTTTTTAAGACTGATTCTCGAAAAACAGTTCACGGTCAATCAGATACTGGTGGTCACGTTTACCAAAGCAGCGACAGAGGAGCTGAAGGAAAGGATCCGGAATAAACTTGCCGAGGCGAAATCCGCTTTTTTAAAAGGATCGAGTCATGACTCGCTCATCGATTCGCTGGTTCGAAAAAGTGATGACCCGGCTCCTGCCATCCAATCGATTCAAGATGCATTGGTCAATTTTGACGATGCCGCCATATTTACCATACACGGCTTTTGCCGAAGAATTCTTAACGAGAATGCATTTGAAACACAAAGTCTGTTCGACACGGAGCTGGTCAGTGATCCGGCTGATATACATCGAGAAATTGTCGAAGATTTCTGGAGAAAATATATTTACAATCTGCCGATGGAGGGTATCAGCTATATCCTGAAGCATATATCCGGACCGGAATATTTTTTGAAACTGTCGAGGCGGAAGCGTTCGACAAATACAAAAATTATTCCCGAACTTGAAAAGCCTGATCTAAAAAGCATCGACGGATTCAGGGTATTGTTTGAAAAGTTGAAAAAGGTATGGCCCGGTTCACGGCTGCAAGTGATTCGGTTGTTAAAGGATCCGTCGCTGAACGGAAGGATTTACGGCAGTTTCAAGACACCAACCCATCAAAAAGGGATTTCAAAAAGAGATCTGATCGTCGGTTCACTAGTGGCCGCCATGGACCGGTTCGTGGATGAAAAATCCGTTGGTTTCCCGCTGTTTAAAGATTTTGAAAAATTGACGGCAACAAAAATAAAAACCGCGACGCGAAAAAATCATTCTCCCCCTGCACATGAAATATTTGATATCTGTGACATGCTTTTTGACCAGGGCATCGTTCTAAAGGCCGAGATGGAAACCTATATATTGTATCTTAAAACAATGTTTTTCAAGTTTGCCGGACAACAACTTTCGGCGGTTAAAAAACAGCGCAATATTATGCTCTATGACGATCTTTTGACAACGGTAAAAGATGCCCTTGAAAGTGAAAAAGGAAATATTCTGGCAGAGACCCTCCGCAACAAATACCGTGCCGGTCTTGTGGATGAATTTCAGGATACGGACACTGTTCAGTATGCGATATTTTCCCGCATCTTTCATTCGAAAAAAACCATGTTATTTATGATCGGCGATCCAAAACAGTCCATTTACGGTTTTCGGGGAGCCGATATCTTTTCCTACATGAAAGCCGCTCAAAATGCGGATTCCAAATTTACGTTGATTAAAAACTGGCGATCGGATCCCGGCTTGATTACTGCGATAAACACCTTGTTTTCAAACATAAAATCGCCGTTTGTCTTTGATCGGATCGGATTTGAAGCAGGTACCGCCGGGAAAAAACCAGACCCAAAGGAACCGCCATTTTCACCGGCATTTATCCTGTGGCATTTAAAGCGAGAGGAAACCGCGGATACTTCGAAATCACTGAGCAAAACCGAGTCTGTTCAACGCATCGCAACGGCCGTTGCCAATGAAATCTCTTACCTTGTCTCTTCAAACAAAGACACCCCTTCTACTTGCCCGTCCGGCTTCCGGGGGAATGGCGTGGCCCCAAACGATATCGCAGTCCTCGTGCGAACGAATCGGCAGGCACAACGCATTAAAAATGCGCTTACATTAAAAAACGTTCCGTCGGTCCTCCATAATACGGGAAACATTTTCCACACCCATGAGGCCATGGAGATGGAAAGGGTCCTGATGGCTGTCGCCGAACCCGGAAACGAAAGGGTCTATCGTGCGGCCCTCGTGACCGACATCGTCGGTGTCTCGGCAATCGAGATCGATTCAGCCGGCGATACATCTTTGGCGCTGGAAGAAAAACGGGATCGATTCAGGAAATATTCCGGGTTGTGGACACGGTACGGGTTTATCCGGATGTTTCGGATGTTGTTGTCCGAAGAACACGTCAGGGAACGGATTTTAAAATTTCCGGACGGTGAGAGAAGATTGACCAACATACTCCATCTCGCAGAAATTCTCCATCAGGAATCCCATGACAAAAAGCTTGGGATGACCGGACTCCTGAAATGGCTGAGCGTCCAAATAAACACCGATATGCTTTTATCCGAAACGCATCAGCTTCGTCTTGAAAGCGATGACCTTGCCGTAAAAATCATCACCATTCACAAAAGCAAGGGACTTGAGTTTCCAATTGTTTTTTGTCCTTTTGTCTGGGACGGGGCCCTGATCAAAGACGGCGAAATTCAATTTCATGACATTGACAGCAACGAAACGCCGACCCTGGATCTGGGGTCGAATGCCTTCGGCAATCATCTGGTCCTGGCTCAAAACGAGCAGTTGTCGGAGAATCTGAGATTGCTTTATGTGGCGCTCACAAGAGCCGTCAATAGATGCTACCTTGTCTGGGGGCGATTCAATACCGCTGAAACGTCCGCCCTGGCTTATCTTTTGCATTATCGAGAACCCGTCGATAATTTTATTGAAAAAGAAAACCCGGTGCTATCTTTAAAAACGGGATTTTCAGAAAAAAACGATGCGGATTTTTTTGAGGACCTGAAACACATTGAAAAAAAATCCGAAAATAACATAAAGATTTGTCCATTACCTGTTGAAGACACAAAAGATTATTCGACAAAGGAAGATCGAAAAGCGCCTTTATCTTACAGGCGGTTTTCAGGGAACATCGATACCACCTGGAAAATCTCCAGTTTTTCACACCTCATCTCCCGGCGACCGGCAGATGAAGAAGCCCCGGATCGCGATACCATCCAGGATTTTTTTACATCCCCATCGGAAACTGATCTGAATTTAAATGAACGGGCAGACATCTTTTCCTTTCCAAAAGGAACCCGGGCCGGTATATTTTTCCACGATATTTTAGAGCACCTTGATTTTACCGCTGACAATCCTGACCAACAGCGCTCTTTGGTCTCGGACAAGCTGCACGCATATGGATTTGAACCTAAATGGCAGCAGCCGGTTTGTTCCATGATCGATCATGTGCTTTCAATGCCGCTTTGCATCGATAACATCACGTTAAAGCTGTCTTCAATTCAATTAGAAAACAGAATCAATGAGATGGAATTCTATTTCCCGCTAAAACCTTTGTCTCCTGACGGGCTCAAAAAGATATTTGCGGATTACGGCAATATCGATCTTTTTGGAGATTTTCCGAACCGGATCGGAAAACTCAGTTTCTCTGTTATCAAGGGATTTTTGAAAGGATTCATCGATATGGTTTTTTATGATCAGGATCGGTTTTGGCTGGTGGACTGGAAGTCAAATTATTTAGGTAAAAATATTGAAGATTATGGAAAAGATGCGCTGAACAGCGTCATGAAAAAAGATTTTTACATTCTGCAGTATCATTTATACGTTCTTGCGCTCGTGCAGTATCTTCAGCAGCGAATACCCGGATTTTCTTATGAAAAACATTTCGGCGGTGTTTTTTACATTTTTTTAAGAGGCGTGGATCCTGAAAAAAACTCGGAATACGGTGTTTACACAGACCTTCCGGACAAAGACCTTGTGGAAGCCCTTATCAAAGCGCTGGTATTACCACAATAAGAACCTGTTTCTGTAGCCAAATCAGATGCAAGTGGCTGAATCGCTAAATTTTCTGTTTAAAATTACAAATTCCAAGCACCAAATTACAAACAAATCTCAAACTCCAATGCTTAATGACCCAAACATATAAGATAGAAAGAGAAAAAAGGTTTCATATTAGAAAAAGGGTTCATTGCCTATCTTCAATTGCCTCAAAGAGGCGGGTTTAGATTTTCGAATTTTGGTTATTGGGATTTGTTTGCTATTTGGGATTTGATATTTCGAATTTCAAGAAGTTCATAAACACTCTATAAACGTAATCCTAAAACCATATTATGAAGAAATACTCTATAACTGCTCTATATAAAACTGGATATCTATCTGATATCGATCTTCATTTCGCCAAATTTATCACGGGTTTCGAAAAAAACGAAGCACCGGATCTCTATCTTGCGGCCGCCCTTGTCAGCCGTTCAACGGGCAATGGCGACGGCTGTCTCGATCTCGACGCCGTCACTCAGAATCCGATCATTTTTGGACTCAATGGCGAAAACGAGCTCAAACCTCCCAAACTTTCCGAGTGGATCGAAACCCTGATACAAAGCCGTGCCGTGGGAAGACCCGGAGATATGCGGCCGTTGATACTCGATAAAAAAAACCGACTTTACCTCTATCGGTATTGGGATTATGAACAGAGAATTTCAGCTGCCATAAAAGAACGTATGGATAATGATATAAATAAGATAGATATATCTATATTAAGTAAAGGATTAAATCGTCTTTTTCCCGAAAATGAAAATGATTCGTTCGATTGGCAGAAGGTGGCGGCAGTGATGGCCGCCATGAAAAGGTTTTGCGTTATTACCGGCGGGCCAGGGACCGGCAAAACATTCACCATGGCAAAGATTCTCGCGCTGCTTTTGGAACTTTCTCCGGGAAAAATGCTTCATATTTTGCTTGCCGCACCCACGGGAAAGGCAGCGGCAAGAATCGGAGAATCGATAAAGTCGGCCAAAAAAACGTTGAACTGTTCTGATGATATACTCGATGCCATGCCATCTGAGTCTTACACCATTCACAGAATGTTAAAAACCATCCCGGGTTCTCCATATTTTTATCATAATGCCGAAAATCAGCTCCCTGCCGATATCGTTGTGGTTGACGAGGTTTCCATGATGGATCTGGCACTGACGGCCAAACTTTTTGAAGCCATAAAAGACGACGCAAGGATCATCCTTGTCGGAGACAGGGATCAACTGGCGTCGGTGGAAACCGGTTTTGTTTTGGCGGATATCTGTGACCGGGAGCATATAGAGATGTTTTCAACCGCTTTTTGTCAACGCTATAAAGAGATGACGCGACAAGGCATGGATGTTTCGCAGCCGTCACTGCAAGACCGGCCGGGACTCTATGACCATATAACGGTTCTACAAAAAAGTTTTCGGTTTGCTGATTCCGGCGGCATCGGCGAATGCAGCCGTGCCGTAAATCAGGGAAACGTCGATGAGGCACTGTTTCATATAAAAAACAGCCCGGGTCAAATTTCATGGAAGAAACTCTCAGGACCCGGTGATATTTCACGCTTTTTGCCGGAAACAGTGATCAAGGGATATGCCCAATATCTGAATACAGCTGATCCTTTAAAAGCCCTTGAACTTTTCAATCAGTTTAAAATACTCTGCGCCGTTAAGTTCGGCGCAACAGGCGTCAACGAAATCAACCGATTGACAGAGGAAACACTGATCGAAAACAGCCTGATTGAACGCCCGCATTCACCCGCCTTTCCCTGGTACCGCGGACGGCCGGTTTTGATTACGCGCAACAATTACAGCCTGGACCTGTTCAACGGCGATATCGGAATCACGCTGCCGGCGCCGGAACTCAATAGCAACGACCTGTATGTTTATTTTGCCGGTGTTTCCGGCCAGGTCCGACGGTTTCATCCCCATCGGCTCCCGCAACACGAAACCGCATATGCAATGACCGTGCATAAAAGCCAGGGATCGGAATTCGAGGCAGTTCTATTTATTTTCCCGAACCAGGATTATCCCGTATTGACCCGTGAGCTGGTTTACACCGGTATGACCAGGGCCAGAAGGCATATTTCGATTTGGGGCACGGAAAAGATCATCGAACGCGCCATCTCGCGTCGTATTGAACGCACATCAGGATTGAAGGATGCGCTGTGGGGAAAGTGAGTGGGCTAAAGCCCGCCCTGGTGCGTATCGATAATAATTAGCTCTGATCTATTCATCATTACAAACACGCCTTTTTGAGCAGAGATTAATGGTTATCGGTCTGGGCCAGGGTTTAAAGTGAGTCCCGCCCTGGCGGGATTGAGGAATTCTGTCAATTATATAAAATTACCGGAGCAAAGCGACTCCATAACTTTAGGCACTTTAGATCACTTTAGGCACTTTCAACTTGTTCAGATCTATGTAAACCAGTCCCTTCCGGGGGATAATTCAAGGCCGGCTTCTCTGGGGTTGGATATTTACAATCGCACTAACGGCGTCGACTGCAGGAGACGACTTCGGACAAAGCCGTGTGGATCCTGTCCAAAATGGGGCACTCGTCCTCACACCCCGGGAAATCCCTTTGACGGGCACACTCTTTACAGGGGCTTTTTGAAAGATACCCGATTTCAAAATCAAACCGGTATCGGATATGCGTCGGAGATGAATATTTAACAAATTTTTTGATCATCGTCATTGCGTATCATAATACCGTTGCCGACACAAGGGAAACCCATCGTATTTGCCCATGAGGCGTGCCTCTTCGTTTCACTTTTCTCCCCGCGTGTCTGGTCATTTTAATGATTTAGCAATAATGGCCCCTATTGACGGTGCTCTTTTTTCCCTTCGAGAATTGCACGCAGACGATCTCTTTCGGCTTTTGCCTTGCGAAGCAGATTCCTGATATCTGCCTGCTTTTCAAAGGGAGCGTTCTTAAACGCCTTCTCCAAACGCGCCACTTCCTGAAGCGACCGGTAAAGCGCTTGTGCAATCATTCGAATGGGCATGATTATACAGTGTTCAGAGTTCAGTGTTCAGTGTCAGAATACAAGGGCTGAAGACAAGGGCTCTAACGGTTT
>CAZQAF010000068.1:12750-18999 GCA_964591175.1 uncultured Desulfobacteraceae bacterium
CAAGGGCTCTAACGGTTTTGCATTTTATCGTCCATCGTCCTAGCGCAGCGGTCGTCCCTCGTCCATCGGTTTTCTGTCCTCTGACTTTCCGTCCTCTTGTTCTCTCATTGGCGAACGAACTTGATATTGTTGTGAGATTCATTATATGATATATGCACGTTTTTCAAGTCGGTTTTAACAGGATATTGCGGGGGCAAATGCGCATCGGCACGGGATATGACGTTCATCGGCTGGTCAAAGGACGAAAACTTGTTTTGGGCGGCGTTACCATTCCTTTTGAAAAAGGTCTCCTTGGACACTCTGACGCGGATGTTCTTGTTCATGCCGTGTGTGACGCGTTGTTGGGAGCGGCCGGTTTGGGAGATATCGGTTTGCATTTTCCGGATACCGAACCCGGATACAAAGACATCTCCTCTATGAAGATTTTATCAAAAACCAATGCGATGTTAAATGCCAAAGGATTTCGGGTGATCAATATAGATGCCACCATTATGGCCGAGGCACCGAAAATGTCACCCTATAGGGCCGAGATGCAAAAAAACATTTCCCGAATAATTGAAATTGATTCGGATCGTGTTAATGTTAAAGCGACAACCGTTGAAACCCTTGGAATGATCGGGAGGGGAGAGGGAATTGCCGCATTTTGCGTGGCGCTCATAGAATAAAATCGTGTAACGATTTTATGAAACGCGGCTATGCCGCTGAGTTGGCGAAAGGCTAAAATCCCTATCCCCGCAGCAAGCTGCGGGGGAATTCAAATTCAAATTTATTTTTTTATATTTTTCCGAATTTCGAGCTTTCGTGGTTTCGTGAGTCGATTTTGTTTCAGCTTCAAAATATAGCAAATTTACCCTTTAGTCGTTTCAGATACGGATAAAAAAATGGCGCTTCGTATTTTCAATACAATGACCGGGAAAAAAGAAATCTTCGAGCCCTTGGAATCCGGCAAGGTCCGCATGTATGTCTGTGGCCCTACGGTATATGACGCTTGCCACATCGGCCATGCAAGATCCGTGGTTGTTTTCGATGTTATCGCCAGATACCTGAAAGCCCTCGGCTATGAAGTAACCTATGTCCGGAATTTCACGGACGTTGACGATAAAATCATCAACAAGGCCAACCAGCTCGCGATTGCGCCGAAGGCGGTTGCAGAAAGATATATCCGGGAATTTTATGAAGATATGGACGCTCTGAATGTTGAAAGAGCAACCATAGAACCCCGGGCCACCGACCATATTGAACCGATGATACAATTTATTGAAAGATTGATTGAAACGGGATATGCCTATCGGGTGAACGGTGACGTCTTTTATTCTGTTGAAAAATTTGAAAGATACGGCAAGCTTTCCGGTCGCAAACTGGAAGATATGGAGGCCGGCGCCAGAATCGACATCGATGAAAGAAAAAGGAATCCCTTTGATTTTGTATTATGGAAATCTGCAAAACCCGGTGAACCGAACTGGGAAAGTCCATGGGGCATGGGAAGGCCCGGATGGCACATCGAGTGTTCGGTAATGAGCAGTCAGTATTTAGGGGAAACCTTTGACATTCATGGCGGCGGCAAGGATCTGTGCTTTCCGCACCATGAAAACGAGATCGCCCAATCCGAAAGCGTCTCCCATAAACCGTTTGTCAGATACTGGATACACAACGGATTTGTGAACATCAATCATGAAAAGATGTCAAAATCCCTGGGTAATTTTTTAATGATAAAGGATGTGCTCAAAACCTATCACCCCGAAGTGGTTCGACTTTTTCTTCTCTCAAATCATTATCGCAGTCCCATTGATTTTACGGAAAAGATCATGGAAGAAGCCCGGGTGGGACTCGACAAAATGTATGCGCTGCTTTTACGCGCAGGCAGTGAAACAGGATTTGAACAACATCGGGAAATCGCCCATGGTGATTGGTTCCGACAATTTTGTGAGGCAATGGACGACGACTTCAACACCGCCCGGGGTATCGGCATCATTTTTGAGGCGGTTCGAACGACCAATCGCCTGCTGGACCGGCATGAAAACAATGTGTCCGGTCAAATCAAACAAACCATTGCATCCGGTCTGGCGGATATTTTAAAAATCGGAAATATATTGGGAATCCTTCTTGATTCTCCTGCTGTATATTTTGATAGAAAACAAAAAAAAATCCTTGAACAAAAAGCCGTCGATCCTGCAATGATTGCGGGATTGGTTGAAAAAAGAAACGCTGCAAGAAAAGCAAAGGATTGGGCAAAAGCCGATCAGATTAGAAACCAACTCGCCGAAATGGACGTTGTCATAGAAGACCGGCCCGATGGGACGGTTTGGAAGATCAATAATTAGTCGAACATCATGCCTTCCTTTAAGATAGTTTCGGATTATTCCCCCAGGGGTCATCAAACCAATGCCATTCGTGCGTTAAGCAAAAGAATCCAATCCGGCAAAAAACAAAATGTGCTGTTAGGGGTTACCGGGTCGGGGAAAACGTTTACCATGGCGCATGTTATCGCCGCCATGGGAAAACCTGCCCTGGTCATCGCCCCCAATAAAACCCTTGCCGCTCAGCTTTATAACGAATTCAGATTTCTCTTTCCTGAAAATGCAGTGGAATATTTTGTAAGCTACTATGATTATTACCAACCCGAGGCATATATTCCTTCGAGCGACACCTACATTCAAAAAGATTCTTCTATCAATGAGATGATCGACAAACTTCGTCATTCCGCAACACGATCGGTATTGTCCAGGCCGGACGTCATCGTCGTCGCGAGCGTATCCTGCATATTCGGTCTCGGCGCTCCTGAAGAATATCTGGCCATGCGCGTTGATCTGAAAAAAAATATGACGCTGGAGCGCGATCGACTCCTTGCAGACCTTGTGGCCATGCATTATGAACGAAATGACGTCGATTTTTATCGGGGAATTTTTCGGGTCAGAGGAGACCGGGTCGAAATTTTCCCTTCATATGAAGAAGATAAGGCAATCCGGATCGAATTTTTCGGCGACGAATTGGAATCGATTGCAGAAATCGACCCTCTCAGGGGTTTGGTTAAAACAACGTTGAGCCGTGTCACCATATATCCCGCCAGCCATTATGTCACTCAAAAAAATATACTCAAAAAAGCCATCGATACCATTACCGATGAACTCAAACAAAGGATCGACTATTTCCGGGATGAAAATAAATTTCTCGAAGCCCAGAGAATCGAAGAAAGGACTCATTTTGACCTCGAAATGATGCAGGAACTGGGATACTGTAATGGCATCGAAAATTATTCGCGCCATTTGACGCAAAGAGCGCCCGGAGAACCGCCGCCCACGCTTTTGGATTATTTCCCGAATGATTTTTTAATGTTTATCGATGAAAGCCATATTGCGATTCCTCAAATTCGAGCCATGTACAAGGGAGACAGGTCGCGTAAAAAGACCCTTGTTGAATATGGATTCAGACTGCCGTCGGCTCTGGACAACCGGCCGTTGCAATTTGAAGAATTCAACTCAAGAATATCGCAGGTGGTGTATGTTTCAGCCACGCCTTCAGACTATGAAATCACAAAAGCCAAAAACGAGCTCGTCGAGCAAATTGTCAGACCCACCGGACTGATCGATCCGGTGATCGATGTGAGAAAAGCGAAAAACCAGGTGGATGATCTATTGGAAGAAATTCAAATACGCCAGGAAAAGGGTGAAAGGGTGCTGGTCACCACATTGACCAAGCGTATGGCTGAAGATCTTACGGAATATTATTCGGATATGGGGTTAAAGGTTCAGTATCTTCATTCGGATATCAAAACTTTGGAACGTATGGATATTATACACGATTTGAGAAGGGGGATATTCGATGTGCTCATCGGCATCAATCTGCTTCGGGAAGGACTCGATATTCCGGAAGTTTCCCTGGTTGCCATCCTCGATGCGGACAAAGAGGGTTTTTTACGATCAACCCGTTCATTGATCCAGACCTGCGGGCGTGCTTCCCGAAATGTTAGCGGCCGGGTGGTCATGTATGCCGATTCCGTGACACGATCCATGCAGCATGCCATTGATGAAACCAATCGGCGCCGAAAGATTCAAGAAGAATTCAACAAGAAACACTCGATTACACCTGCGAGCATCGAAAAAAAGATTGCCCCGGTGTTCGAGGGGTTCGCCGGTATGAATGAGACACCGGCGAATAAAGTGGCTGAAACGCTTTCGCAATATGAATCAATAGACGATATTGACACCATTATTGAAAATCTCGAAAAAAAGATGAAAGAAGCTGCCAACGAACTGGCTTTTGAAAGGGCCGCCGAACTTCGGGATCAAATCCAGGCCATGAAGAAGCTGATCGTTTTTGAACTTTAATAGGGCTTCGCCCTCGGGTTAAATCAAAGCCGGCCCCTCTGGGGTCGGATTCTTACCATCTTCAAGAAGTTACGTTAATGACAGAAAAAGAAACAAACGCCGATCATCCCGTCCCCGGCATCAGGGATAAGCTGAGCAAGGTTTCATCCCGGCCCGGGGTCTACCTCATGAAGGATGCAAACGCTAAGGTCATATATGTGGGCAAAGCCGGATGCTTAAAAAAACGGCTGGCGTCATACTTTTTGCGATCCGGGAACAGCGCATGGCAAATGGATATGAAAACACAGATCCTGATTCGCAACATATCGGATATTGAAACGATCATCACCAACAGTGAAAAAGAAGCCCTCATTCTTGAATCGAACCTGATCAAACGTTACAGACCGCGCTACAACGTCATATTAAAAGACGGCAAGCGATACCCTTCCTTAAGGCTGGATATCAAAAACCCGTATCCCAATCTCACCATTGTCAGAAAAACGGAAAAGAACAACGGTCTGTATTTTGGCCCGTTTGCATCTTCTGCAGCGGTTCGAAAAACACTTCAAATTATCCATAAAACGTTCAAACTCAGAAAATGTAAAACAAAGGATTTCAATCGCCGCTCAAGACCATGCCTCAACTATCAAATGGCATTATGCCTTGCGCCGTGCTGCCTCGATGTCGACAAAAAAATATATGACGATATCGTAAAAGAGGTGGTTCTGTTTTTAAAAGGAAAAACTCCCGATCTGATCCGAAAAATAAAGCAGGAGATGATCTTGGCCTCGGATTCACAAGATTACGAAAAGGCGGCGATTCTAAGGGACAAAATGTTTGCGATGGAGCAAACTTTGGAAAAACAGTTGGCGGTTTCCAATGATTTTATTGACCGGGACGTACTCGGGCTTGCGCGGACCGGCGATAATTCTCTGTTTACGATTCTGTTTGTTCGCAGCGGATTTCTCATTGGGACCCGGGATTTTAAATTCTCTGAAATCATGTCCACGGATGAGGAGATGATCGGTACATTTATCCGCCAATATTATGATAAAACACGATTTATCCCAAAAGAAATCCTTGTGCCGGCATCACTTGAAGACGCCGTGTTGATGGAAGAGCTCCTTGGTAAAATCAAAGGGGAAAAAGTCAGGATCCTGTCCCCCAAGCGCGGCGAAAAAGTTCGACTTGTTAAGATGGCTTTTCAGAATGCCGAAAAGAACCTGCGTGAACTTTTAGCCGAGGTTTCGAAAGATACCCAACTATTGACGCGCCTGCGGCAACGGTTGAAAATGGCTAACATACCGTGGCGAATCGAATGTTTTGATAATTCAAGCATTTCAGGAACTGATGCTGTTTCAGGCATGGTGGTTTTTGAAAAAGGAAAACCGAATAAATCTTTATATCGGAAGTTCCGTCTCGAAACCGAATCCGCCCGGGACGACTGCGCCTGTATGGCTGAAGTCCTTCGGAGAAGATACGCCAAAGGCAAGGCATCCGAGCCGTATCCGGATATATTGATGGTCGACGGCGGCAAAGGGCAGTTAAATACGGCATTTTCGGTGATTCAATCTTTGGGGCTTGATAAACATATCCAACTTATCAGCATCGCCAAGAAAGATGATCGGAAAGGGGAAACGCAGGATAAAGTCTACAAGGCCGGGCAGGTCAATCCCGTTAATTTTAGCAGGGAAGGGGACCTTCTTCTTTTTCTGGAACGGATTAGGGATGAAGCCCATCGTTTTGCCGTCTCATTTCACCGCAGGCGTCGAAGCAAAACATTGATGCAGTCTTCTTTTGATGCAATACCCGGGATTGGTGAGAAAAGAAAAAAAATGCTATTAAAACACTTTAATAGTATCAAAAAAATCCAAAAGGCGTCATTGGAAGAATTGAGCGCCCTGCCCGGAATCAGCGATAAACTGGCGGAGACGATCAAAAAGGG
>CAZQAF010000069.1:0-8525 GCA_964591175.1 uncultured Desulfobacteraceae bacterium
GCAATGCTGCGCAGACAACGCCGTCAAAATCAGGTCTGGTGACAATACGCATTTCCAACTCCTTTATTCAGTATTGAAAAAGCTGGTCCTTTGGGCCAGGTCAGAGTTTTTTGGCTCTGCCGTGGAGTTTTGTATTTAAAATCACAAATTCCAAGCACCAAATCGCAAACAAATCTCAAATTCCAATATCCAATGACCAAAACCTTTAAGGCCAAGCCCTTGTTTAGATTTTTGAATTTTGGTCATTGGGATTTCAACCGTTAACGATCAATCCCGCTGTCAGGCGAGACAAACCCCTCAGGGGGTAACCAAAGCCGAGCCCTCTGGGCTCGGATTCTTTACTTTATTTTGACATTCTTTAAATACTGTTCCCATTCCATCGGGAGAAGATGTTTTTTGGCGTTGTTGCATTCCTTGCAGGCAGCAACGACATTACCTTTGGTGCTTCGGCCACCCCGGGATATGGGAATGATGTGGTCCATGGTCAGTTCTTTGGGTGGCGTGGGGCGCCGGCAGTAATGGCAAATCCCTTTGGCACATCGTCGCTTCCACCATTGGGAATTGCGGAGTTCCCTGGCCTTGCGACGCTCTTTGTTGATATCTTCTTCTGTCAGATTATAGGCAAATGGTTCCATTTTTTAATTTTCAAGTGCCAAGCCCAGACGTTCAATCCATTTCATGATCTCTTGGGTTAACAGGCCATAAAATGTTTCGGATCCGCCCAGACCCCGCCGGCCGAAATAGTAGTTTATTTCAAGAAAGAGCGGTGTTTGAACGCTTGTTCCGGATGAAAAGAGAATATCAAAGCCCGCCAGATTGATCTTTGTCAGGCTGCAAAAATCAATTACGGATGCCACTGCTTTTTCCTGAAGCTCCGGGTGCAGATCATAATCGATCGTTGCATTTTTGGCGACATTCGACAAAAAATGATCCGCCTGGTGCTGGATCCGCCAATAAGAAAAAAAGGTCTCGCCGACAACAACGACCCTGAGCGAACGGTTGTTCGCGGGGATATATTCCTGGATGATAAATCCTTTTTGGCCGCTGTCTTCAAATTCTCCGGCGGTTTTCAAGGCATTGGCCAAATGGTTAGCCGACTGTATCAAATAAACAAGATCCCCGTCCCCGCCCCAATCGAATTTAAATACAAACGGGAAATCGAAGATCGGCTGTTTCGGAAAATTCGGATAACGCTCGAAAAATGCTTGCGTACCTCGATATATTTCAGTTTTCGGGTGAAACATTTGATGTTTTTGAAAGAGTTGAATCTGTCCGATTTTGCCCCAGTGCCTAAACTTGGCATCGAAATTGGGGAAAACATGCCTACAGTTGCTTCGCGCTATTTTGTAAAGGGATTGGCCGCATCCCTGGGGTAAAATGACGGCATCTGCGGCCTGTATCGCCATAAGGTCTTCCGGTCCGGGCTCCCGGCCGGCGCAGAGTAAATTCTTATCGGCTTCAAAGCACGGATGATAGGACAGAATCATCAGTAACCAAACTTTCTCAGAGCTTTCGTGTCTTTGCTCCAGTTCTTTTGTACCCGCACGAAAAGTTTCAGATAGACTTTGGCGCCCACCATTCGTTCGATCTCTTTCCGGGATTCCATTCCGATGAGTTTCAGCATCTTTCCGTTTTTTCCGATGATCATTCCTTTCTGTGAAACGCGTTCGACATGAATGGTGGCATCGATTTTTATCAGCGCGCCTTTTTTTTCTTCGGAAAATGAGGTTATGGTAACCGCCGTCGAATACGGTATTTCCTGACCGGTGAGACGGAACACCTTTTCCCGAATCATTTCAGCGGCGATAAAACGCTCCGGCATATCGGTGAAGGTATTTTCAGGATAATAGGGAGGCCCTTTGGGCAACAGCGGCTCCATGACGGAAACGAGTTCATCGATCCGGTCCCCCAGTATTGCGGCGACAGGAATGATGGCGTTAAAAGGATACGCTTTTGACCATCTGTCGATGAGCGGGAGCAATTCGGATTTTTTAACAAGGTCGATTTTGTTGAGGACGAGAATCACCGGTTGTTTTGTTTTTTCAAGTCTTTTTACGATCAATGATTCGGATTCGAGATCCGGTTTGACCACGTCCACCATAATGAGGATGATATCGACATTTTGAAGTGCTGAAAAAGCGGTGTCCACGATACGGATGTTCAACGGGCGATCTGCTCTGTGGATTCCCGGTGTGTCGATGAAAATAAGCTGAGATCCAGGGCGATGAACCACGCCCAATATCCGGTTCCGCGTGGTTTGCGGCTTTTTTGAGGTAATCGAAATTTTTTCGCCGATCATCTGGTTTAAAAGGGTTGATTTGCCGACATTGGGCGCACCGATAATGGCAACAAAGCCGGATCTGAAATTCTTGAAATTGTCTGGTATATTTGCCATGTTGCACCTAACCCGGATAAACCGGAAAAAACAAATAACAAATCACAAAAAACAAATAATATCCAATGACCAAAAAGAAAAATTCAAAACAAAAATAACTTCATATTAAATTTAGTTTTGATCATTGAAATTTGACATTTCGAATTTTTTTGGAATTTGGTTTTGGTGTTTTTTTTGCCTTAAAAAATACAAAATTTGTTAATAAAGAATTAAAGGCTTTCGTAAAATGTCGTTTAAACAGCCGGCCGAACGAGGTTTATTATGATTAAACTCCAATCAATCCCTCCAATGCATCCCATAAATCGTCTTTTCCCATGCGCGACTTTGCGGAAAACAGGATCGGCTGCTCTTTAGGGACGCCGAGTGCATCGGCGATGGTTTTTTTTTGGTTTGTTTGTTTGTTTTTAGAAAGTTTGTCGCTTTTTGTCAAAACCAGAATTTCCGGAATGGTATGGACGCGGAGCCATTCGATAAAATTGAGCTCCTGCATTCCCGGGACGCGGCGGAGATCCATGATAAGGACCACGCCCTTTAGGGTTTTCCGTGTTGAAAGGTAGGTTTCAACCATGGGACCCCATGATCTTCTGACAGCCGCAGGAACCTTGGCGTAGCCGAATCCCGGCAGATCCACGAAGGAAAATGTCCTGTTTATGACAAAAAAATTGATCAACTGCGTGCGACCGGGCGTGGAACTGGTTTTGACCAGATGTTTCCGGTTGACCAGTGTGTTGATCAAAGAAGATTTGCCCACATTGGAGCGGCCGGTGAAGGCGATTTCCGGCAAATCCGCAGGCGGGTATTGGGAGGGTGTAACGGCGCTTTTAACGAATTGAGCCGATGAGATGATCATATGTTATGGATTTTCGGATATGATGAATTCGTAAAAAGTCGAATTCATCGAGTTTGGATCATGCATCCTGCATCATTTTTAGATAATTTTCCAGCCGATCCATTCCTTCGGCAATATTTTCCATGGCGGCGGCATAGGAAAATCGAAGGTAGCCTTCCCCGTTTTGGCCGAAATCAATGCCGGGCGCTACCCCCACATGAGCCTTTTCAAGGATGTCGAATGCGAGTTTGTATGAATCGCCGGAGAAGTGCTTTGCGTTGGCAAACACATAGAATGCGCCTGTCGGTTCTACGGTAATTCCAAATCCCATGCCTTTCAGCCTTTGGATCATGTATTGCCGGCGTTTGTTGTAGATTTGCTTCATCTCCGCAATATCGTTTCCGGCTTCCTTGAGGGCGGTAATTCCGGCCATTTGAACCATGGCGTTTGCAGAGATAAAAAAGTTTTGTTGAATCTTCTGAATGGGACGGATAAAATCTTTTGGCGCGATCATGTACCCGAGCCTCAGTCCCGTCATGGCATAGAGTTTCGAAAAGCCATTGAAAACGAAGGCCTTTCGGGTAAATTCCAGTATCGAATGTTCCTTTCCTTCATATACCAGGCCGTGATAGATTTCATCTGAAATAATATACGGCGAAGCCGGTGTCGACGCCAGATCGGCAATGGCTGACATGCGTTCTTCGGACAACAGGTTGCCGGTGGGGTTGGACGGCGAGTTGATAAATATACCCTTTGTTTTTGGCGTGATCATTTTTTCAATGGCTTCCGGTCTGTACTGAAATCCGTCTTCCTCGAAAACTTCAACGAACACGGGTTCACCCCGGACGAATCGGATAAAATTCGGGTAGCAGGCATAATGGGGGTCTGAAATGATGACCTGGTCTCCTTCTTCAAGAAGCGCTGAAAACATGACGAACATGGCCGGCGAGGTGCCTGATGAAACAACGATTTGATCGGGATCCACGGTCGTCTTGTAGGTCGAATAATAATGCTCGCTGATGGCTTCCCGCAATTCAAGCAAACCCAGGCTGTGGGTATAATGAGTATGTCCGTTGTCAAGGGCCTTGCAGGCAGCCTCCTTGATACACCTGGGGGTGTCAAAATCAGGTTCTCCGACTTCAAGATGAATGACGTGAATCCCCTGGCGCTCCATCTCGTGGGCTCTCTCGAGAACGTCCATCACAATAAAGGGTGTTATTTCTTTGGTTCGTGAGATCATGCCTTTGCCTTAAACAACCTTATTTAAAGGATATTCAATAATGCCTTCTGCGCCGTGTTTCAAAAGCGTCGGAATCAGGTCCCTGACGACACTGGTGTCCACCACCGTCTCCACGGAAAACCAGTCTGAATTGTAAAGGGGTGCAACGGTGGGTGCATTGAGACTCGGCAGAAGGGAGACAATATTTTCCAGATATTTCTCCGGAACATTCATTTTAAGGCCGACCAGTTTCTCTGCGACAAGCGCACCTCTCAACAGCAGGGCAATCTGCTCGAGTTTTTCTCTTTTTTGCGGGTTTTCCCATGCCGCATGGTTGGCGATGAGCTGTGTATAGGTTTGCATGAGTTCGTGGATAATCTTAAGACCGTGCGCTTTAATGGTACTCTCGGTTTCCGTAACTTCCACGATGGCGTCGGCAAGGCCGGAGACGACTTTTGCTTCTGTGGCACCCCATGAAAACTCAACGTCAACGTTGATGTTTCTTTGAGAAAAGTAGTTTTTCGTAAATTGAACCAGTTCCGTTGATATTTTTTTACCCTCGAGATCTTCGATGGTTTTGATCGGAGAGTCGTGGGTCACTGCCAATACCCATCTCGCGGGTCTTGCGCTGACCTTGGAATAAACCAGGTCCGTTACGACGTGCACATCGGAATTGTTTTCGGCAATCCAGTCTTTACCTGTCAGACCGGCATCGAGCGTGCCGTTTTCCACATGTCTGGCCATTTCCTGGGCCCTGCACAGCGCGCACTCGATGGTGTCGTCGTTGATTTCCGGGAAATAACTTCTTCCATTGACATTGATTTTCCATCCTGATCGTTTGAACAGGTCTATGGTTGCATTTTGGAGGCTTCCCTTGGGAATCCCCAGCTTCAACGGCATCGTCATTTGTGATATACCTCCTCGGGGTTAAACACCGGTTCTCCTGTAATATGAACGGTTTCTCCATCGACCAATTTATAAAAGCAGCTTCTATGCCCGGTGTGACAGGCCGCACCGCCGATCTGTTCGACTTTGAGCAGCACCGTATCCTCGTCGCAATCGATGCGTATTTCCTTTACGATTTGCACGTTGCCGGATGTATTTCCCTTTATCCAGAGGGTCTGTCTGGTCCTGCTGTAATACGTTGCCCTGCCGGTTTTCAACGTGGCGTCCCAGGCGTCTTTGTTCATAAATGCCAGCATCAATACATCGCCGGTTTTATTATCCTGAACGATAGCGGGTATTAATCCCCCCATCTTGTTGAAATTGAGTTTGATCATAGCGTTATCTCTTCCTCCCCAATCCATTATCCGACCGGATGAACCCCAAAATTTAAATGAACTTCTTAAAACCTAAAAAACTATTTGTTTTGTATAATATTGTCAATTTCTTTTTTGAGTTAACCGTGTATCTTGCTTATGGGGTTGATATTTGATATTATAAGCGGCAACATAAAAACTAAAAACCAGTTTAAAAATATTTTATGATTTAGAGTTCTCAAATATGCCAAAAAATAAAAGTGCCTCGCAGATACTTAAAAAGCGCGGCAGAAAAAGCCAAAGAGGGTTTATGTCAAGGATTTTCAGATGGTTGCTGATGGCATCCATTTTGATCCTCATCACCGGATCGCTGGGCGCCGCCGGTGTTTATTTTTATTTGAGTCGAAATCTTCCCAAAATAGCTTCCCTGAAAGATTATCGGCCACCGGTTATCACGACGGTATATTCGGACGATAATCGAAAAATCGGTGAGTTTTTCAAGGAACGAAGGATCGTAATCCCTTTATCCCAAATGCCCGATATACTGAAAAAAGCTTTTGTCGCTGCCGAGGATTCCCGATTTTATACGCATCAAGGCATAGATATTTTAAGTATCTTCAGGGCATTTTACAAGAATATCGAGGCCGGAACCATTGTTCAGGGCGGAAGCACAATTACCCAGCAGGTCACAAAATCATTTTTTTTAACGCCTGAAAGAAGCTATGTCCGCAAAATAAAAGAAGCGATCCTTGCCTATCGCATTGATAAAAAATTTTCCAAAGATGAAATTCTCTTTTTGTATTTGAACCAGATTTATTTGGGGCACGGTGCATATGGTGTGGAGGCCGCTTCAGAGAATTATTTCGGAAAGTCAGCCAAGGATTTGAACCTGGCTGAATGTGCGATCCTGGCCGGTCTGCCTCAGGCCCCGAGTCGATACTCTCCCTTTAAGCATCCGGAAAGGGCGAAACAGCGGCAGATATATGTTTTAAATCGAATGGTTGAAGATGGGTTTATCACCAATATTCAAGCGACGGAAGCCGTCAACAAAGTGCTCGATATCAAACCCAGAAAGAATCTTTTTATTGATGAAGTTCCCGTTTATACTGAGTATATCAGACGATACATCTCAGCAAAATACGGCGACGATGTGCTGTATAACCAAGGCCTCAGTGTTTATACATCGGTCAATATCGAAACGCAGAAAATCGCGAGGGATGAAATCAGCAAAGGATTATATGCACTGGACAAACGGCAGGGATACCGTGGCCCCTTGAAACATCTTCAACCGGAAGAGATTGAATCGTTTTCAAAAGAGATCCAGCTTGAATTGAACAATATTCACCTCGAAGAAGGCAAAATCGTTAAAGGCGTTGTGATAGAAGTCAATGATAAGAATAACACGGCCACTGTCCGGATGGGAGATGTGTTGGGTGTTATCGGGATCGGGGATATGCAATGGGCAAGAAAGCCGAATCCCGAGGTTGCTTATTATGCGGCAAAGGTGAACAAGGTTGGAAATGTTTTAAAGGTCGGGGATGTCATACTGGTTCGCCTGAAAGGTAAAATTTCCGGTACAGATCAATGGCAACTGGCTCTGGAACAGGACCCGAAAGCCCAGGCCGCCCTGCTGTGCATTGAATCGGAAACCGGCAACGTTAAAGCCATGGTGGGCGGCAGAGATTTCAGAGAGAGCCAGTTTAACCGGGCGGTCCAGTCGAGGCGGCAGCCGGGGTCCGCATTTAAGCCGGTCATCTACGCGGCGGCCCTCGACAAGGGATATACACCCGCAACAATGATCATCGATTCGCCGATCGTTTATGAGGATACCGAGCACGATTTTACCTGGAAACCCAAAAACTACAAAGAAAGATTTTACGGCCCGACGCTTTTTCGGGATGCGCTCGCCGAGTCGCGCAATGTGGTGACCATCAAAATTTTGCAAGACATCGGCATTGATTATGCCATAGATTACGCCCGAAAACTCGGCATAACATCCAATCTGAGCAGAGATCTTTCTCTGGCGCTGGGATCTTCCGGCGTATCGTTGCTTGAGCTTGTAAAAGCATATTCTGTCTTTGACAATCTGGGCTACCTTGTCGAACCGGTCTTTATTACAAAAATTTTGGACAGGGACGGAAACATCCTTGAAGAGACTAATCCCACAAGGAAAAAGGTTATAGAACAAAACACCGCCTATGTCATGACCAGTCTTCTTGAAGGTGTTGTCAAACGCGGCACCGGGTGGAGAGTAACGGCGATGAATCGTCCGGTGGCCGGCAAGACCGGCACGACAAACAATCTGCATGATGCGTGGTTTATGGGATATACCCCCCGTTATATAACAGGCGTCTGGGTGGGGTTTGACGATGAAAGTTCCCTTGGAAGAGGGGAAACCGGTTCCAGGGCGGCAAGCCCCATATGGCTGGGGTTCATGCAGAGACTGCTTCAAGACAAGCCGGTCAGGGTGTTTCAGGTGCCCGAAGGTGTCGTCTTTTCAAAAATCGATGCCAAAACCGGCCTATTACCGATTCCCGAATCCAAAAAAACGATTTTCGAGTGCTTCAAGGAAGGTACGGTCCCCACCGAATATACCAAAAAGCCGGATTCCATGTCGGAACCTGGAGAATTTTATAAGTCGAATATGTAAGAAATTGCTAAAGCGTGCAGATCCGAGTCAACATATGTTGCGGGTATATGCTTTTAAGATGAATATACAAAAAGTTAGAAGTGGAAAGTGAGCTAAAGTGACTAAAGTGAAGGATTTTGGACAATTATATTTTAATGAAAGCGCGTTAGCGCTACCTTAACTTTAGGCACTTT
>CAZQAF010000069.1:8625-13247 GCA_964591175.1 uncultured Desulfobacteraceae bacterium
CTTTAGGCACTTTTTAGTCAGGCTCCTATCCATATTTTTTTCTCAGCGTGTCAGAGACTTGTCTGGTCAAAGCCAGCACTTTTGTGGCGAGATCAAGGGGCAACGAGCCGGTCCCGCAAGCGGGAGTAATTAAGGTTTGATCCAGTATCGCAGATTTGTCGAAGCCAAAGGCTTCGATGGCAACCGATTGCGCTTCCCACCTGGCGACCAGAGATTCGGCGGTCTCTCTTTCGATATCATCGCTGTTTAATGTCGGTACAATACCCCAAGCCAAAATTTTACCTGATTCCATAAATCGCTTTACCTGATCCGGATAAAGCATCAACTTATCGAAAAAAGAATATGCATCAAAGCTGAGGATATCCGCTTCGGATTCCAATATCAGTGACCAGTCGGCATTTGCGCAAACATGGATTCCGGCAAGAGCGCCTTCGTCATGCGCGGTCCCGATGATTTCGTGGAAACAGGCGGCCACTTCCTCGCGGGATACGCTGATCATCGCGGAAGAACCAAAGCCGGCAAGGGCCGGTTCATCAAGAAAGATAATGGTTTGAGATCCAAACTCCGAAAGCATTTTGACCTGCCATCTGGCTTTTAGATCCAACAGCTTTAGCGCAACATCCCTTAACTGATCGTCATAGAATACGGCTTTCCCATTCTGGTCGCATAGTCCCAGACCAAATGTTACGGGACCGGTGATCTGTCCTTTAACCGCTATTGGACGGCGGGGGAGAGATCGGAGATGTTCCGTAAATGCAAAAAGCCCTCCGGCGGTATTTCTGCCCATGGCAAATCTTGAATGGTTTATATCCGCCCTTTTTTCACTGACAGCCATAAAATCCTCATAAAATCCCAAGATGTCGTTATCAAAAGAAGGATCGGATGTGTCGATAAACGATTTTTCCGCTGTGACGGTTAAACCCGGAAATCCCGGCTGAAATTGGGCGATCATTCCTTCTTCCTTGAAGGCGGGAAGTTGAACCCATAAAGGAATTTCAGGGGTGTATTCAAAAACCAGCGCTACGCCTTTGGTATGGTCGTATAAAGGAAGACTCCCAATCAAAAGCGGAAGGCCGTTTGCCGAAAACGTGGGTGCCATGGGTCAGATTCCTTATTTTGTATTGAAAATCTGGTCCTCTGGCCAGATTTTTTACTTTTAGATTTCCTAACATGCCTTTTCTCCCAATGCAAGGTTGGGAAGCGAATTTCTTTTAAGCCTTATGTCAAACTTGGTGCATAGTTTTCATTGAGTTATAAAGAGATGCTGCTGTCATGGAAGGTTTTCTTCATATTTGGATTCAATTGCGTATGCTCTATCAGCGGTGTTTGGTATTGGATTGACACGCCCATGCGCAGGTGTTATTATCAATGTAAATTTACATCTCCCGTTCATAGGTTCGAATCATCCAATGAGAGTTTTGAAGCAGATGGGATTGATGTTACCTAAAGCTTTGCAAAAAGCGTAATGTTTTTTGCATAAGCGCCAAAACAAAAATGAGATGTAAAAGGAGTTTTAAAGCGTGACGAATATCATCGAGCTTGACAAAAAGCTAAAGCACACGAAAGAAAAAAAAGCTGAAATTATACGAAAGCGAAAAATCCTTGCGGTTCAGAAAGTATTTCAATGTATGCATTGCGCTTTTAAATGTGAAAAGTGCGGCACCCAAATTCAACCGGATGAACACCGTCAACAAAGAGCGATCAGCGATTTGCGGGTCCCTTATCGTTTTTGTGAGAGCTGTGCCGAGGAATATATCGATTTTATCGAACGACTTAAAGGAAGGGGAGACCCGGAATATTACTGGCACAATGACATATGGCTTGAAATGTGGAGAAAATGGATTGATTATCAGGGCGCCATCGACACTTATTTGAAGTCAAAAGAATTTAAGCAGCTTTTGGCGGAGCTGAAAGATACCAGACCCGACGACAAATAGGAGGAATATATGTTTGGAATAGGAATGCCGGAACTGATCATCATACTGGTGATTGTTTTAATTATTTTTGGTGCCGGTAAGCTTCCGGATATCGGCGCAGGAATGGGAAAAGCCATTCAGAATTTTAAAGGCGCCACCGCAGAACCCGAGAAAAGAGAGCCGGAGAAACTTGAAGACCAAAAAGAGTCTTCAAATTCGGGCAGCGCTCCACGCGACAAAACCGAATAGAAGGAACGATTCTAAAAAGTGATCGATCGATTTGTGTAATCCGATATTGCTCAAATGATACGATAGCGCATCATTGAAATACAATAAAAGATTTAAAAGGGGATGTCATCATCCTGCCGGGGTGTGTGAGGAGTATCCTCATACCCTTGAGACCGGGGCGTTTCGGACGATTTGTATGTATCGCCGGCATTCCGGCTTCCCAAAAACTGAATGTCGGATGCGATTACTTCCGTGGTGTATCGGGTAACGCCGTCTTTTTCCCATGACCGGGTCTGCAACTTGCCTTCCACGTACACCTGCTTTCCTTTCGAGAGGTATTCACCGCAAATTTCACCCAGCCGTCTCCAGGCGACGATACGATGCCATTCGGTCCGTTTTTTACGTTCGCCGGATTCTTTGTCCGTCCATTCATCAGACGTGGCAATATTGAAATTGGCCACTGCCGTACCGTCCGGTGTATAACGAACTTCAGGATCACTTCCCAAGTTACCGATCAGAATGACCTTGTTTATACCCGCCATGATCCGCCTCCATTTTTTTTAACCATCAATTTTCATACAATATAAATAGGTATGGATGATTAATACAGATAACCCTTCACATTGTCAAGTCAATCGATAAACCTCGTTAAGTGCCCAAAAACATGGGCATGGGACCGGCTCACGCATATTCTCGTTGACAGCAAATTTTTTGTATATATTATCGGGACGTAACATTTCAACTTTCAATGGCGCGCCATCGCTCAATTGAGGCAAAGAATCTCGCATAACCGAAAGGCCTACGGCCGGGAAGGAGAAACCGCACATGCTGTCTTTGAAATCCGTCGATCTTAAAAAAGCGAAAATCGAGTCACTGGTGATTCCTGTATGTGAAGACAAAAACATTCACGACGATAACATAATATCTTCTCTTGTCGACACCGCAAAAAAGGTCAAGGCGTTTAAAGGCGAAAAAGAAGATGATATTGTGTTATACCATCTTTCAGATGTAAAGGCGGAGAGCATCATTTTTTTGGGACTTGGAAAGTTCGAAAAACTCGATGCGGAATCGCTGCGTGCCATGGCCGGCAAAGCCGTAAAAAATGTTATCAAAAAAAAATATACCGAGGTCTTGATTGCGGTGCCTGCGGCCGCCAAAATGAACATCAGGTTGAAAATCGTTCTTGAAGCAATGATGGAAGGCGCCTTACTCGGGAATCATCTTTATGACAGATACAAAAAAGAAAAAAAGCATCGATCGCTCCGCCGAATCGATTTTCTTGTAAATGCCGATGAAGCAAAAACATATAAAAAACTGGCATCCCGAATATCAACGGTTTGCCGGGGAACCATTCTGGCCAGAGAATGGGTCAGTATGCCGCCCAATGATAAGCGGCCGGAATTTTTTGCAAAATCTATTGAAAGCCACGCCAGAAAAGAGAATCTCAACGTCACTGTATTCAATGAAAAAGCACTGAAACAAAAGAAATTCGGCGCCATGCTTGCGGTTGCAGCCGGCAGCTTGAGCAAGCCCAGGCTGGTGATTTTGGAACATAAACCGGCAAAACCCAAAAAAACCATTGCTTTCGTGGGAAAAGGGGTAACCTTTGATTCCGGGGGCATAAACCTGAAAACAACCGCGTCTCTTTCGGAGATGAAGATGGATATGGCCGGTGCAGCCGCAGTTGCAGCGACACTGATTACCGCGGCGAGGCTCCACCTGAAACATAACATCGTGGGTATCATCCCGATTGTTGAAAACATGCCGTCAGGAAACGCGACCCGACCGGGAGATATTATTCAAAGTTATGGGGGTAAAACCGTGGAAATCGGAAACACGGATGCCGAGGGGCGGCTGATTCTCATCGATGCCTTGTCATATGCCATAAAAAATTACCGGCCGCAGACCGTGATTGATTTGGCGACGTTGACCGGTGCGTGTATCGTGGCTTTGGGTGAAAAGATTGCCGGGGCATTCTCCTTCGACGATGATCTGGCTGAAAATATCATCCTATCCGGCGTAAATACGCATGAGAGATGCTGGCGCATGCCCCTGCCGGAGGATTATAAGGATCTGATTAAAAGCGATTTTGCGGATCTCAACAATGTTCCCGCCACGCGTGCCGGCGGCGCCATCACCGCTGCCTTGTTTCTTTCGGAATTTGTGAAAGATACCTCCTGGGCGCATATTGATATTGCCGGGCCGGCATATGCCAAAAAAGAATCTGCCTATTGCGGCGTCGGCGGGACAGGATTCGGGGTCCGGTTGTTGTGTGATTTGTTGGAAAGGTTGTAAACCTCAACGGAAGCTGCGGGCCGGAAGAAACTTTTTCTTGTCAGCCTTGGCAGGAAAGTAAAATAGGGTTCTTGGCATATTACCCTATGATGCTGAAAATCCAAACCGCGGGTGCGAAACTTGAATTTTGACAAAAAAGCCCATTTGTTCTATAATTTATCAAATTTTTCGAATTGCTAAATT
>CAZQAF010000069.1:13347-18629 GCA_964591175.1 uncultured Desulfobacteraceae bacterium
TTTTTCGAATTGCTAAATTGTGGGATACGAATGGATAAATCCGGCAGCTATTTTACCATATCCGACCTGGCTAAAGCCTTGGACGTCGAAAAGAGTCATATCCGTTTTTGTGAGGCAAACGGACTGATTGCGCCCAAGACGATACCGTTCAAGCGGCGTGTTTACAGCCGATATGACCGGGAACGCCTGAAACTGATATTTCGTTTCGTACTCATGGGGTATTCCGCGGAACAGATTGTCGAGATGATCGGCGCGCCTGATGTGGATTTGGATGAAAACGATCGGCTGATACAAGGGATAATCTACGGTGAAGCAAAGATACAAGCGCTCGAATCGCACAAAGAGAACTTGAGTTTTACGAAACAGACACGCATCATAAATGAAATCGAAATGTTGCGTGAATACATTAAAACTGTCAGGGCGATTAAAACAGGTGGTGATGAAAAACCTTCGGAAAAGACCGGCATAAAATTCCAGGAGGCCGCTGAAAATTTCCACAAATCGAAACAACATCCCATCCGAGTAATTTCCGTATTTATTGCCGGATTGGTGCTGGTTATCCTTATCGGCAGTTACTTTTATTACCGAACCGGCAAAGAGGAGATGAAAACCGTAAAACAGGTTCAACAAAAAGCTGTCCCTAAAGAACAAATTCAGATGCAGCAGGCGTCTGAGCCGGTGAATCTAAAAGAGACACCTGAGTCGGTTGCGCCGGAAATCCAAAAAAATCCTGAAACCCCTTCCGTTAGAGAGAAGACGGACAATTTTCAGCAGCGCTAACAAATGTGGTGTGGGCCGGAAAATTTTTTGCAGAATGAAGCCTGAGAGTGGCTATAGTTTTACATGTTCAAGAAAAACCTTTCGTTTAAGCGTGATCCCGGCGGTTTTTTTAAACTGCTCGGTAATGTCCGATACAAAAAGCCTGAACGCGTCATTTTTCCCCAGCCGACGATCAATCTCGGGATGCGCATCCAAAAAGGATTTTACCTTTTCCGCAACAGCGATCGATGAGTCGATGACGGTTACTTTTTTCCCGATTTTTCTTTGGATTTTATCTTTCAGCAATGGATAATGGGTGCATCCAAGAATCAGTGTATCGATTTGCCTGACTTTTAAAGGCAGCAGGTATTTTTTAATGATCATCATCGTTTCAGGTTTTTTCATCCATCCCTCTTCTACCAAAGGAACCAGAAGCGGACAGGCGACGGAATAAACCTTTGCATCCGGCTTCATCGCTTTGATTTTTTTTTCATACATGCCGCTCTTTACGGTCGCTCGTGTTCCGATAACGCCCACCACCGATTTTACGGAACGGTTCACCGCTTGTTCCGTTGCCGGCGTTACCACTTCGAATATCGGCACATCAAAAGTTTCCGCGACGCGATTAGCGGCGACACTCGATGCGGTATTGCAGGCCATTACCACAATTTTGGCGCCGTTTTGTAAGAGAAAGTCGATATTTTCGACAGAATACTTGATGACGGTTGCAGCGCTCTTGGTTCCGTACGGCGTGCGAGCCGTATCACCGAAATAAATAATGTCATAGCCGGGAATCCTCTCCATAACGGACTTTACAACGGTAAGCCCGCCGATTCCCGAGTCGAATATTCCTATCATATGATCCTACGTCTTGATTTTTAATGATATGCGGTTATATTTATACCTTTAAATCGACAATCGACAATCATCCATAATCAATTCCAAGGGGGGGGGGAATTATATGGTTTCACAAAATCAGGCACCTGCCATGAATCAGAAAATTTTCACGCTGGGCCTCCCGGTCGAGACGGTCTCAGTATACCTAATGTGTTGTAGCCTGAGGGATAATGACACCACGATCTCTACGAAGAATCTTTCCAGTATATGGAACGGTGCGGAAGCGTCCTTGTTCGAAGGATTAAAAGAACTCGAGGAAAGGCGTATTCTTCGCAAAATCATATCCGACAAAGAGGAGAACGATATATACCAGCTTGCTCACGTTGAAAAATGGAAATAGTCATAGCTTTTTCAAGACTTTTTGGGCCACATATTCTTTGATGATTCCGTCGGGCAGATCCGTTCGAATGCCCGGACATAGAGATGCCATGATGTGCCAGTTATTAAAATCGAAAAGTACGCTTTCTATAAACGGCCATGTTCTGCACATGCGCGGTTTAACCGGATGGATGGTACACAGGCCGTCCCAGAATATGCAGTACCGATTCTCGGCCTGTGCAAGCATGGTCTTCCCCCCTGAAATCTGACAATAGTTCCCGACAAACGTATCAGGATCCGCGTGAATGTGAGCGGCTATCTTTTCGATTTCCGCCTCGGTGATAAATGTTCCCCCGTACCCCTTGCAGCAGTCACCACATCGCCGGCACTTAAAAATATCATCCGGTTTCACATCATTTAATCGCATGCCGGGTCTCCATCGATTTTCTCAAGGTCACCTGGTCGACATACTTCAGGTCACCGCCAACAGGAACGCCTGATGCAATTCGTGTTATTTTGACCGGCGGATTCCCTAAATGATCCGCAATGAAATCGGCCGTGGTTTCGCCCTCGATGGTGGTGCTTGTGGCAAGAATCACTTCTTCGATTTTCCCCCGGGCGATCCTCGAGACAAGTTCCTTGATTCGGATGTTGTCGGGACCGATACCGTCCATTGGAGAAAGCGCGCCGCCCAGGATGTGATACAGCCCTTTAAACGATTCTGATTTTTCAATAGCTACCATATCGGCCGGTTGTTCGACCACGCACAACATCGAAGATGTTCTTGCCGGATTACTGCAAATCTGACAAATATCCGTGTCGCTTAAAGAAAAACACAAGGAACAGTGTCGCACCTTCTCTTTGATTTCGACAATGCTGCGGGAAAGCTGTTCCGCCTCTGTGCGCGGCGCACGGAGTAAGTGCAGGGCAAGACGCTCCGCGGTTTTTTCTCCAACACCCGGCAGCTTCGCAAGGTGTTTGATCAATTTCAAAACAGATGGTGGGTAATGACTCATAGTGATAACTACATCATTCCAGGTATATTCAAACCCCCGGTAAGCTTGTTCATTTCTTCCGCGGCCATTTCCTGCGCCTTGGTTAATGCATCATTTGCGGCAGCCAATATAAGATCTTGGAGCATTTCCACATCATCCGGATCCACGACTTCTTTTTCGATTTGAATGGATACCAATTGTTGTCTGCCGTTGGCGACAACCCTCACCATTCCACCACCGGCGCTCGTTTCAACCGTTTTTTCGGCAAGCTCATCCTGCAATTTTAACATCTTAGCTTGAAGCTGCTGGGCTTGCTTCATCATCTTTCCCATGCCTTTCATTGACGCACCTCCTATAAAATCTTAACATCAACGAGATTGCCGTTGAAAATCTCCAGCGCATCGGTAACCAGCGGGTGGCTTAAGGCCTCCTCTCCCAAACGGGCTGTCCGGTCATGTTTTCGTTGATGTTGCGTATTCATGATTTTTTTTGTACGGATAACGACATCCATTTCTCTTCCGAAAAAGTCGCTGCACACCTTTTTAATAATGCCGATATTTTTCTCTTTTCTGACCATCGTCAGGTTAAAATCGTTTCCATTCACTTCAATTTCCAGACGATTGCCGGACAATTTTTTTATATTAGAATGCTTCAGGTTGGTTGCAAGGGACGGGTATTTTTCTAAAAATATGGATAATACTTTGTCCCACCTGTTCTCCGGCGTGTCATCCGGCTCCGCGAGTGGACCGGGATCGGAAGCAAAGGGGTCCATGGGTGGGCCGGATGGTGTTTGAGAAGTGTTTTCATTATCCTGACACATCGGTCTGCTGTCAGTTCCCGTCGTATTCGTTTGTGATCCTTCCAAGTCTTTTATAAGCCCATCAAGTTTTTCTATGAGAACATCAATGGGCAGGGCGGGTTTTATTTGAAACATCCTGATAAAAACCATCTCAATGGCAAAGCGCGGTTGGGAGGCACGTTCGATGATGGGTTCTTCTTTGAAAAGCAGTTCGAAAATCTGATTTAGAAATGTTTCAGGAACGTTTTTTGTTTGGTCGCGCATCAGGTCAATTTCATGAGAAGAGATATCCAGCAGCTTGTGTCCTTTTTCCCCCATCTTTACGATAAGCAGATTCCTGAAATGTTCGATCAAATCGGCATACAGCTTTTTCATATCATGACCTGAGCTGAATACCTTGTCCAGAATATCCAGGATCTCCATGACATTCCCTTTAAGGACAGCGTTTGAAATCTTGAAAATAAGGTTTCGATCGACAACGCCCAGTATATCCAAAACCTGATCATGATCCATGGCGTCTTTTGTGCAGGACATGACCTGATCCAAAAGGCTCAGGCCGTCTCGCATACTTCCGTTTGCCGCTCGTGCGATCAAAGCCAGACTTTCGACGTCGATATCAATGGCTTCTTTGGTGCAGATGTTTTGCATATGCTTGGAAATCGATTCAACATCAATACGTCTAAAATCATGGCGCTGGCATCTTGAAAGGATTGTTATGGGAATTTTTCGAGGTTCCGTTGTGGCAAAAATAAACAGCACATGAGACGGCGGTTCTTCCAATGTCTTCAAGAGTGCGTTAAAGGCCGCAATGCTCAGCATATGTACTTCGTCGATAATATAAATCTTATATGGACTGTGGGCCGGCATGTATTTGACATTTTCTCGAAGGTCCCGGATTTGGTCGACACTGTTGTTTGAAGCGCCGTCAATTTCAAACACATCGGCACCGTTGCCTGAAGTGACCTCCCTGCAGGATCGGCAGTCATTGCATGGAACCGGTGCGGGACCTGTCTTGCAATTCATGGACTTGGCCAATATCCTCGCAACAGTGGTCTTGCCGGTGCCCCTGGGGCCTGAAAAGAGGATGGCATGAGCAACTCGTCCGGACGAAATCGCGTGGGTTAAGGTGCGGGTGATATGCTCCTGTTTCACGACCTCTCCAAATGTTTGGGGGCGGTATTTTCGCGCAAGAACGAGATAGGACATAGAACTACCTGCTGAATTTAATATGGCGGAGAGAGAGGGATTCGAACCCTCGGTGCCGCTTTTGACAGCACACACGATTTCCAGTCGTGCTCCTTCGGCCAGCTCGGACATCTCTCCGAAAAAAATGGGAATGAAGCTCTAATCTTAATGCCGTTCGTTGGCGGAGAGGGTGGGATTCGAACCCACGATCCCGTTTTTGACAGGATACCGCTTTTCGAGAGCGGGGCCTTAAGCCGCTCGGCCACCTCTCCGGCGTCTTAATAGAAGCTATCTCAAAAAAGTCTTTTCGTCCGATATCGGCGTTGAGC